>NZ_CP063533.1:1500000-1663654 GCF_028751035.1 Helicobacter winghamensis ATCC BAA-430
AGCATTATTAAAAAACCAAAGACATAAATTGCTGAACTTTGCACTTCTCCATCACTATAAAAGACAGAAGAAATCCTTTGGGATACATAGCCAAAAACACCCAAAATACTATCTTGTAGCATAAAGCCAGCAATAACAATTCCTGCAAAAAGCGAAAGCACCACGCGCTTTGTAATAAAAACTAAAACAATCACCACAAGTGGCACAACAAGGCTTAAAGCAGAATCTGCATACATTTTTGCTCCTTTTAAAGGCGCAATTCTAACCTATTTATATGCTTGTTTTCAAGCTTTAATACACTATAAAACTTTCACAAATCACCCCGTATTTCTAATCCCCTGTGCAATTCCAACAATGGTTGTAACAATCTGTTTAGCAATGCGTTCCTTTTGTTCAGCATAATGCGCTTCTTTATAAGCACGCATTAAATGTAATTGAAAGAAACTAAGACTTGTTAAAAATGGCTTTCTTAACAAAATGGATTCTTGGATAAGCTTCTCGCTTGCCAGCAAATGCTCTTCGTTGCGCACATATAACAACCACTCTAGCGTGCGATGATATTCTTCTTCAATCATCTGCCAAATTTTTTCTCTTAATTCTACATTCTCTACAAAAGCATTGTAACGCTTTGCAATATCTAAATCCACTTTCAAAAATGCTTGCGAGATATTATCAATCGTGGTTTTAAAAAACAAATTTCCTTGATAGCATTGTCTTAAAAACTCCTTCTCTCCACATTCTTTAAATGCTGCTTCTAAGCCACTTCCCAAACCATACCAAGCAGGGATAATTGCCCTATTTTGCGTCCAAGCAAATACCCAAGGAATCGCGCGCAAATCCTCTACATTTTGTGTATCCTTACGCTTACTAGGACGCGAACCTATGTTTAATTGCTGGATAAAATAAATAGGCGTGGCACTTTTAAAATACTCTATAAATCCTTGTGTTTCATACACTAATTTCCGATAGGCTTTATAAGATTCCGTGCTAATTATCTGTAAAATTGGCTCAAAATCAACCCCACCTTGTTCAAACTTCATCTTAAACTTATCATACACAGACTTTTTAAGCAAGGTTGCAAGCGCACTTTCAAAATTAGATTCCGCCTTTTTAGGATTTAAATATTTCTCGCTAATCACTTCCCCTTGTTCTGTAGTTTTTAAAAAACCAGCAACACTATTTGTTGGCGATGAAAGCAGCGCGTCTTCTAATGCACCACCTCCACGACTCACACTTCCACCTCTTCCGTGAAATAGTCTAAACTTAATTTTTAGCTCATCTTCTAAAGCAATCAAATTCCCAATAGCTTGTTTTAGTGAATAATTGCTAGCAAAAATCCCTCCATCTTTACTAGAGTCTGAATAACCAATCATAATTTCTTGGTAATTTTTGCGCGATTGTAGATATTCTGCATAATGGGGATTTGCGCATAACTCTCGCAAGATTGCTGGCGCAGATTCCAAATCTCCAATAGTTTCAAAAAGTGGTGAAATAGAAATGCGCGTTTTTTTGCCCTTGCGCCACAATCCACTTTGTTTTGCAAACCAAAGCACACAAAGCAAGTCATTTGCACTTTGGCACATTGAAATAATGCAAGAATCAATAATATTATCACTAATCCTATCCTTTGCCCATTTAAAATTTACAAAGGCTAAAATTGTTTCTTGTGTCTGTGTGCTTAACTTCCCATAAAGCGTGTTTAAATCAAGCAATGGCGCATCAAGAGCAGTGTTTAAAATCTTTGTGCGCTCACTTTGCGGTAAAAGCAACAAATCCCCTTGTACATAACCCAAATGCGAAAAAATCTCTGCTAAGGCATTCCAAAACACATCTCTATGCTGACGAAAATCTAATTGCATTAAATGGAATCCTGCTAAAATTGCCAAGTTTTTTAACTCTTTTAGATAAATACTGCTGCGCTCATCAAGAGATTCTATCATCATATCAATATCTTTTATAAACTCCTTTGCATTAGCATACATATAAAGCTTATTTTCATTTAAAGCACTTTGGGGCAAGTTTAGTGCTAGGATTCTGTTTTCAAGTTTTTGTCGCATACAAGTGAGCTTTGCACGAAATGGCTCTTGTAAGAAAAGTTTTTTTGCCATAGAATCTAAATGTTCTTTTTCTGTCTCTAAGCTCTCCAAAAGCGCCTGTGAAGGCGCAACAAATTCTTGCGCAATGGATAGCTCGCGACTTAATTTATCAATATGTTTTAAATACTGGTGAATAATTGTTTGATGCTGGCGTTTCATTACTTCTAACATTACAGCATTTGTTACATAAGGATTTCCATCTCTATCCCCTCCAATCCAGCTTCCAAGCCGAATGGGAGATTTTTTTAACACTTCTTTATCACCTAATTCTGCTAATGCCTCTTGCACTTCTTTTAGCACGCTAGCACCACTTCTTAAAATGGAGCTTTCCATAAAATACAGCAGATTATCTAACTCAAAAAGCACTTCAATCTTTTCACTTCTGACAATATGGCTATTCCACAGCAAATTTAAGCGGTATTTTAAATGTTCTTTTGCCTGTGTATCGCTAAATTTAAACCACGCTTCTAAATCATCACTCATTTCGTGGTAACTCTCTAAAAAAGTTCTCCGCAAAGATTCTGTGGGGTGAGCGGTAAAGACAGGATAGAATCGGATTTTTTTCAATACAGATTGAATATCTGCATTATCGTATTTTTGGGCTTTAAGCTCTGTAATTGTGGTTAAAATTGCCCCATTTTTTACTTGACTTAAACGATGCCTTTCATCAATAATATTTAAAAGCAAATGATAAAGCGTGAAAGCTTTAATAAGATTTGAAATCTCTATTGCGCTAAGAGTGTTTAAATCTATTTCTTTACCTTCTTTTAATGCCAAAAATAAGGGTAGAATCTGTGGTGCAACCGCGTCTAATTGCTCACACATTAACGCAAAAATAAACTTAATTTCCTGCAATTTATCCATTTGCGATTCCTTTTACCTAAAATTTACAAGAATTATAACGCTTTTATGTAAAATCCTTGAAAAATTTATATTAAAACTTTAAAGTTTTTATAAGTCTCACTAAAACTTTAAGCTGGTAAAATGCTCCAAATTTCTTTACAAGGCTTTTTATGAATGCACAAACCCTAAAACAAATGGATTTAGATTATGTTCTACACACTTATGCACGCAATTATGTGCATTTTGTGCGTGGAAGTGGCGCGCGTTTATTTGATGAAATGGGTAAGGATTATATTGACTTTGGCTCTGGGATTGCTGTGTGCAGTGTGGGACACGGCAATAAACGCCTAGCAGACGCGCTTTATAAACAAGCACAAAACCTAATTCACACTTCTAATCTCTATCTTATAGAACCACAAGCAAAACTTGCAAAAAAGCTTGTGGAATTAAGCGGATATGATATGCGCGTATTTTTTGCAAACTCTGGTGCAGAAGCCAATGAAGGAGCATTAAAGATTGCTAGAAAGTTTGGCGAAGTCAATGGCGAGCTAAAACGCTATCAAATCATCACTTTAGATTCTTCTTTTCACGGACGCACCATTAGCACACTAAAAGCCACTGGGCAAGATAAAATGCACAATTACTTTGGTCCTTTTCCTGATGGCTTTGTATATGCAAAAGATTTAAACGATATTCCAAACAAAATTAGCAATGTAACTTGTGCTGTGCTTTTAGAGCTTGTTCAAGGCGAAGGGGGAATCACACCTTTTAACAAGCAAGAAGTGCAAGATTTAGCAAAACTTTTAAAAGAAAAAAACATTCTCTTAATGGTTGATGAAGTGCAAACTGGGATTTACAGAAGCGGAGAGCTTTTTGCCTCCCAAGCATATGGAATCACACCTGATGTTATTACCACAGCAAAAGGGCTTGCAGGGGGCGTTCCAATCGGTGCAGTGCTAACAAGCCTAAAGGATATTTTCTCACCAAGTGATCACGGAAGCACTTTTGGCGGAAACTTCCTATCCACTGCTGCTGCCTTAGAAGTGCTAGAGATTTTAAGCGCGCTTAAGGCAAGTGGAGAGCTTGATAAAACAATCGCGTATTTTTCAAAAAAACTCCAAGATTTACAAAAAAACCATAGCGCGATTTTCACACAAGAAGTTGGCTTAGGGCTTATGCGTGGGCTTAGAGTAAGAGATGCAGAAACTTTAAGTGCATTTTTGGAATCTAGTTTTAACAATGGAGTTTTAGTGTTAAAAAGCGGCAAAAACACAGCACGCTTTTTACCAAGCCTTACTATCACAAAAGAAGAAATTGATTTAGGTTTTGAACGCTTAGAATTCACTTTAAAAGATATTTATTAATTTAAATTCCAATAGCACCTTTTTGGTGCTATCCCCTACTCCATCTCCTTATGCCCTAAATCTGTAATATACTCTGCTAGTTGTTTGATTTCTTCTTTAGTGTATTGGTATTCATCCATTACTGCAAACATAATAAAGTTATTTCCCGGTGTTCCTCCTTTATCACTTGCATAATCAATAAGTCTTTGATACACATAATCTTTTAGCATTGCACCAATAAGTTGTGTTTCTCTACCTCCAGGTGGAGCTTTTAATCCATTTGCTCCATGACAGATAGAACAATTTTGTTTATATTCTTTACTAGGATTAAAATTGTCTTTTGCTTGTGCAAGATTTAAACTTCCTAATAAACATAATCCTAAAAAAGAAGTTAGTGTTGTTTTAAAGACTTCATAGGAAGTCTTTTTGTTTTGTTTGTTGATTTGTTTAACTTGTTTTATTTGTTGTTTGCTTTGTTTATTTTGTTGTAAAGCCTGCTGTATTTGATAGCTTAGACTTTTGTTTTGTTTTATTTGTTTCTCTTGTTGTAAAGTTAGTATTATTCTTTGCATTTTCTCTCCTTACCACCAATATCCAATTCTAGCAAAGGCAGTATGTCCTTGAATATCTTTTGCAAAGTTTCCTTGATAGTTTAGACTTAACTCTACATTATCTCCTAGAAGTTTAACAAGACCAAATTGCACATAATAAGAAGTATCTGGAAGTTTAATATCTCTTGTAGCAAACAAAGGATTTGCTAATGTCTCTCCTGCAATTTTCATTTGACTTTTTGCATCATCATAGAGTCTAAACTTAGCTCCTAGTGCTGCATTAAAGCGTGTAGTTTGATTATAAGCGTGATGGAATCTTAATCCTGCAACCCCTTCTAAGAGATTAATTGTTGTTTTATCATAATATTCTGTAAGCTTTGTATGTTTAATCTCATAAGAATCTACTGCCATTCCTGTATAGATTAAACCTAACTCTGGTGTCCAATAACTATTAGTTAAGACATTATAAATATTAACTCCAGCTCTTAGTTCTGCTCCATAATTTAATGAATCAAAGTCAAAATCATCTTTATAAGAATCACTATCTATCATAGAGACATCACTCTTTGTAGTTCCTAGCATTGTATTAAGACTAACATAGAGTTCTTTATTAGAAAATCTATGGAAGGCATTGTAATAAGTTAATCCTGCTAAATAACTTGTGCTATCTGTATCTGTGCTTGTTGTGTTGTTTTCTCTCTTAGAGTTTTCTAAATTAATATAAAAGCCATAAACTCCATAATTAGAATTTAATTGTCCTCCAGCTAGCAATCCATAACTATTTGTTTTTGTGGTGCCTAATCCTAAAGATTTATCTTTAATGTAATTATAATAAGGCACTGCATAAGTATAAAGATCACTTTCTTTTTTATTTTGCTTAATAAAAATATCATCTAAGGCTCTTAAGAGATCTAAATCTGTATAGCCTTTATTGATTTCATCATAGAGTAAAGCATCAGATGCACCAGCTTGTGCATAAGTAGCATAAGTAGTAATTTGTTCATCTGTGGCATAAGCTTCTAAGTTAGTGTTATTTGAAACATTGCTTAAAGTGTTATTCCCTGAAGTGTTGCTTGCAGGATTTGTCAAAGCATTTATATTACTTACATTACTAGCAATATTTGTATTACCTGGGTTACTAGTATTATCCAATAGATTTATATTATCATTTAAAGAATTCTTTGCATTATAACTCAAGAGATTATTATTGGTATGATTTTTTAAATTATTACTAGAAAGATTCTTGTTTGTAGGATTGTTATCTAAAGAATTATTCTTTGAAGCATTTTTAGAATGATTATAAAGAGCATAAGCTACTTGTTCTTTTAGAGTATTATAGCTTGAGAGATTAGTATGCTCTGTTCTAAAAGTTTTAGTAGAGATTTCTTTAAGGGTGTTAAAGGTTTGTGTCATATTAGTATTTAGTGCATTAATTTGATTAGAACCAATAGTGGAGCCGGGAGTATCATCATTAACTTTTAATTCACCAATTAAACCATCTGCTTGAACAACAGGTGCAATAGTATCTCCACCACCAACACTAAGTTTAATGACTTTTCCTTCATGGAGTAAGGTTGCAAAGTTACTTTCTCCATTAGCTCCTGCTCCCCCTTCAATAAAATGTCCTGCTACATTATGTCTGCCGTCTTTATCATAGATACTGATTTTTCCATCTTTAAGATCCTTTTCTTCTTCAGGGGTTAAAACAAGGTATTGGACATAAGAGCCTTTAGCGAAGATTTTATCATCGCCAAAGAGGGTGATTGTTCTATTCATTTTATCAGGAAGCAGTAAGATAGGTTTGCATCCATATAGATTAGGATTAAGTCTGCATTCTTCAGAATCTCCTGGAAGAGCATTAGGATCGCTGGGATATTCAAACACTCCAAATGCTACATTTTCAAGATTTTTATTATCACCATTTGTGTCTATAATAACTCTTCCATTTGTTTTAAAATCCCAACCATCTATTGCTATTGTTCCACCATTGGTGTTTTTAAAGTGATAGCCAGAATTCTCATAAGCTTTTTTAAAGTTAATACCATTTATGTTTTGCAATAACCATTTATCATCAAAATTTACTATCTCAATCGTTCCCCCATTATTAATAATACCTTTTTCAATTGCTAAAGAATTTTCTTTGTGTCCGTGTATTCTTATGTATGCTTTATCACTAGCAGTAATTTGACCAGCTACGCGGCTAGTCGTTACAGGTGAAGTAGTATAATAATGTTTATAGCTCGAAATTTCAATACTAGCTCCTTCACCTTTGGCTGTAATCTCACCAGAAACTATTGAAGATTCTCTAGCGTCAATCTCAGCTTTTGAGTTCTTACCAACTTTAATATCACTTGTAATTTCAGAATCACCTAATGCAAGATAGATTCTACCTCCCCCACCTCTCTCGTCTGATTCCTCTAAGGTTATCTTGCCAGTCATCAATGATTTTCTTTCCATTGATAATGTAGCATACTTGCTTTTCCCCACGCTTAAATCACCAGTCATTTTTGAATTATAATTTAAGTAAATAGCAGGACCAGTTATGCCAAGAGCAGTCTGGTGCAAATTCAATATGTAATTATCATGATAATCCATATCTCCATAAATTCCTAATACTGCGTCTGCTACTCCAGCATTACTATCTTTAGCCCATATATTACCTGAGATTTCTCCCCCATTATTTACACTTATTTGGATTCTGCTAGGCGCATTTTCATCACTTATATCTGAAGCAATCGTTCCACCATTTGTAGTGATTGATAAATGTTCCCTAGCATAAATACTATCAATCACCAAATCCGTTTTCTCAAACCCTATCGTATGCCCTTTTGCCCCTAATGTCCCTTTGTTAAAATAAATATCAAGATAACCATTACTTGTTTTTATATCTCCTGCAACATTTAATGTATCAGCTTTAATAGACATACTGCCTTTATTATTGATTGAGTCAATGTTTATAGTAGAACCATTGTCGCCTTTAATGGAGAGTTTGGGAATATCATTAAAAAAATCTTCTGCCTTATTAGCATAACCATTATCTTCAAAGTATTTCAACCATTTCTCTCGGGTATTTTCATAGTTATTGCCAGATACATCAACCCCAAATTGCGCCTTTAAATTTTCAAACAAAACTGCTGAAGTAAGCTCTTTTATTGTGTTATTCCCTGCAAAATTAATTGTAACGCTTTTTTCTTTTAATTCTTTGTTTTGAAAATCAACTTTATCAAAATTTTTATTTTCATATTTATTACTTGGAGTAAAGTTATTGTCAATTTCAAGAGATTCCGCATAAGCTGGTGAGTGAAAAATAAAAGTAGAAAGTGAAGTTGCAAGAACACTATAATAAATTGCCTTGCTAGTAAATGGATTTAAATATCTCTTAAATGCCCCCCCCCCCGCAGGAATATCAATCATATTAGAATGATTATTCAATGTTTTTTCCATTATTTTTCTCCTTTGTTTGAAGTGTGATTTTGATTTTAAACCTTACCATTTTATAATAAATCCTTTTAAAATTTAAGTGATATTGTTACTATTTTTTAAATGAAATAAAAATCATTTTTATTATGTAAAGAAAAATATAAAGATTAATTCCATATTATAGGGATTTATTAAGTTTTATAAAAAGATTAGGTATGTTTTATAAATTTAATTTAGAAGTTACATTTGGTAACAGATAATAAAAATATTAAGAAAGTTTTATTGATTTTTAAAATAATAATGTCTGCTAATTGTATTTTTTAAGAAGTTTGATACAAAAATTAAAATTTCTTAAATCTTGCAATATAATCTTTAATGTGCTTTATAATTATAGGATTTACCTTTAAACGCAGTTGCAAAAGCGATAAAGGCACACCAAAATCTTCCAGCTTTGGCGCATCTTTTTGTGTAACGAGTAAGGAAGTTGCACCAAGCTCTTCATAAGTCTTTAAAATACTTTCCTTATTAAAAAAAGAATGATCTTTTAGCGTGATTTTCCCTACAACATTTGGCAAATATTCATCTAAACGCGCAGGATTTGCAATAGCTGTTAGCAAAAGCATTCTGGGCGTGCCATTAATTAGCTCCACTTTTCTTTCATAATCTACACCTTCTTTTGCCACAATATCAGCTTGCTTATATGCGCTTTTGTGTTCTCTATATCCACCACTTGGAATACAAAAGCTAAAATATGGCTCTAATTTGGGCTGCAAAAGGATATTTAATTTCTTAAAATTAAAGCGGAATCCGTCATCTAAAAACACGATTTTAGCCCCTATTTCTTTAGCTTTTTGGATTCCAATTTCACGCTTTTCACTCACAATCACACTTGCATTTGGCAGAGCTTTTGCTAGCATTATTGCTTCATCACCTGCATTTTCTACGCTCTCTTGTATCACCCCCTTTAAGCTCACAATTTTTAATCCCTTAGCCTTGCGCCCATATCCACGCAAAACCACGCATACATCGGCATAATCTTTAGCAACTTCTATGATAAAAGGCGATTTTCCACTGCCTCCTAATACCAAATTTCCCACACTAATAATAGGAATCTCAAAATCTTTAAAACGCGCAAATTTGCGCTTTAGCGTTGCAATAACACAATAGATAAAACTAAAAGGCAATAACACAAAAGCTAGAAGCTTTTGCGCTCCACTTGGAGCATAGAAATATCGCTCAATTTTACGCATTTATTCCCTTATACGCGCACACTAGCAAGACTTAACACTTGTTTGCAAACATAATCCATATCTGCTTGCTGCATCGCACTATAAATTGGCAAACTCAAAATTTGCTGATAATTCCTAAGCGCAACAGGAAAATCACTAATTTTGTATTTGTATTTACTTTTATAATAGGTTAGTAAGTGGTTTGGCACAAAATGCAAAGCGGTTTCGATTCCACATTCTTTAAGCTCTCTTGCAAAATGATCGCGATTTTTATCTACTTTAATAATAAAATGCAAAAAGGTATGCTCACTTTTGACAACAGGCAGTGAAATATGTGGCACATTCTCTAAATTCTCACGATAATATTTTGCAATCTCCTGTCGCCTTTGGATAATATAATCAATGCGCCTAAGCTGGCTAAGACACAAAGCAACATCTAAATAACTCACATTATATTTATTGCCAATACCCACCACATCGTATAAATACTGCGGGCGCGTGGAAGTTGTTTTTTCGCTCACGATTCCGTGGTAACGCAATAACACTGCCGCTTCTGCAAGCTCTTTATTGTGCGTAGTTAAAACCCCTGTTTGCGCTACTGGATTAAATGCGTCTAAAACAATGCTAAAAATGCTTGCAAAACTCTTTTTAGCCCCTATTTTTACGCCATTATGCGTAAGCCCTAAAGCCATTGTCGCATCTTCAATGATTTTAATATTATGCGCTTGTGCAAGCTCAAAAAATGGCTCTATATCCATAGCCTGCCCAGCTGTATGGCTAATAATAATTGCGCGAAGTTTTTTAACGCCAATTTTTTCAATCGTTGCTTTGCATTTTTCAAAAGACATAAAAAAAGTATCTTCTTCAATATCTACAAAAATAGGCTCTGCATCAAAATGGCGGATAATCTCTGGAAACATAGGATGGCAATTTACAGAACAAATAATCTTATCTCCCCGTTTAATATCCATAGCAAATAAGCACAGATGAAAAGCTGTTGTCCCACTAAGAGTGGCTATGGCATACTCAACACCAATAAACTTTCTAAACTCCTCTTCAAGCTCACTTACAATATCATAACTAGGATTTTCTAAAACACCATTAATAGCATCTTTTTCTGCTTTAGTGATATCGGGGATAAAATAGGGAATCTTTCGCATACTCTTTCCTTACTAAATTTGTGCAATCTTTGGCATTTCTTGCTTAAATGCAAAGCGTTGCATTCTCTCTTTAACTAGTTGTAATGCTTCTTTTGGCAAGCCTTCCTTTAAGATTACTGCATCGTCCTTTTCTTCGTGCAATAGTAGCATAATTCTATCTAAGATTGCATAAGAAAATCCTAGCTCCTTTTCATCGCTCTGTCCTGCATACAAATCCGCACTTGGTGGCTTTTGCAAAATACTTTGTGGAATGCCTAACACCTTTGCTAGTTCATAAATTTCTGTTTTATAAAGGTTGCCAATGGGATTAATCGCACAAGCTAAATCCCCAAAAATCGTTCCATAACCTAACAAAATTTCTGATTTATTGCTTGTGCCAACAACAAGGGCGTTTTTTGCAAAGGCATAATCATACAAACAAATCATTCTTAATCTTGCACTAAGATTACCTAAACGAATTTGGGATTGTGCAATGTTTGGTAAAGTCTGTAAAAATGCACTTTGTGGCTCTTTAATGCTTAAAATCTCATAAGCGATTCCAAACTTTTGACAAAGCTCTAGTGCATCTTGCAAGCTTTCTTTACTGGATTGATTAGAGGGAAGCATTAAGGCTTTATGCGTTTTCTTAAATGCAAGCTGACAAAGCCTAGCTACCACCGCAGAATCAATTCCCCCACTTAATCCAAAAACAACAGCGTTAAATCCACGCTTTGTAACCTCATCTTGGATAAATGTAACAAGTTTTTTTGCGATTGTTTCAAAATCTCTCATAATAAAACCTTGCAAAATAGGCATTTACAAAACTTTAAATAAAGAATTATAAAGAATTTATAGAATCTAATTTTATCTAAATTATTTATTAGATAAAATACACAATTATCTTAAAAACAAAAGGATTGAATTATGAAAAAGGCAATTGCACTTTCTTTAGTGCTTAGCTCTGCTGTGTTTGCCGCAGATAATCTTGTAGAGATTACTCCGCAAATTGGAGGAAGCTGGCATATTGATAACAATAGATATGCTGATGATATTGATTTAAGCTATGGATTAAAATTTGCTACGCGTGTTATGCCAAGCGTGCTTTTAGAAGTGGGGTATGAGCGCATTGATGATGCAGATTACAGCTTTCCAAATCAATCAACAGATGTTAGTCGTTACTATGTAGATTTAGTGAAAGAATTTAACATTGATAGCAAAATTTCTCCTTATATTCTAGGTGGTTTTGGTTATGAGCATATCTCTAATGAATTTAATAGTATGGATAGTGCCTTATTTGGGCAATATGGTGTAGGTGTGCGTTATGCTCTAGCAGAATTTTTACATCTTAAAACCGAACTTAGACATCTTATAAGTCTTGATGGGCGCAGTGATATTATCGGTATGGTTGGCTTTAGTATTCCTTTTGGAACTTACGCAAGAGAAGTAGAAGTTGTAGAAGAGGTAGAAATTGTAGAAGAAGTGGCGCAACCAACTCTTTCACATATCCATACTTTCTCAGTGCAATTCCCCTTTGATTCTTCTGTTGTAGCACCAGAATACAATGCAGAAATTAAAGATTTTGCACAATCAATGAAAGAAAATCCAAGCCAAACTGCTATTATTAGCGGGCATACAGACTCTACTGGAAATGATGAATACAATCAAAAATTATCAGAACGCCGTGCAAATGCTGTCAAAGATGCAATCATTGAAGAAGGTGTGCAAGCAGAACGCCTACAAGCAAAAGGCTATGGAGAGTCTAAACCAATTGCTGATAATGCAACAAAAGAAGGCAGACAAGAAAACAGAAGAGTAGAAGCAGAAATTTACACAAATTCTAGCAACTAAGTTTTTATTATGCGTCCAATCATTAAACACGATATCGCCATTTATGCACCTGATGTGCATTTAGATATGAAAGCTGCTAAAGAGATTTGCCAAGTGCTTATCTCAAATAGCGCAACAATCCGCTCTCTTGCGCTAAAAGCAGTGTATTTTTCTTTTGAAAATGTGCGTGAGTTTGATGAAGGCGCAACGATTCTAATCGCAAGAGCCTTACTTGCAATGCAAAATAAAGTTAGTGTTGCAGTGGCTTTTGTAGATTACAATGATGAACAATTCCCAAAACTCAAGGCTTTGTTTCCCAATAAAAGCTTGCCATTATTTCGCACTGAAAATATGGCAAACTTACTCCTAGGATTAAAAACACTACCTCTTAATCAAACCATCGTATATTACGATAAAGACAATATGATGCAAACACTAATTTCTCAAGAGTTAAGCTCCAAAGGCTATCAAGTGATTTGTATTAATACTAGCAGTGAGTTTATCGCTAAACGCCGCCAACTCTTAGATAAAGCCATTTATCTTTATGATATTTATTTTGATATTACTAGCAATTTTATCCCTGTAACTATCGCAAATGGAATCGTAACTTACACGCTTTATAAAAAAGTGGATAAAAATATCACTCTATTTTTTAATATCCAAGCACATAATTCTAGACTTAGAGAGGGCTACAAGGTATTTATTTTTGATGCAAGCGAAACAAAAGAGTTTAATTTAGCAGTGCTTGATTTTATAATGTCTCTAGCTTTAAATAATGCACGATTTGAATCTTGTATAGCCATTTGTGGCTTAAATACTAACTTAGATAGCGATAAACAAAATCTTTGTGCGCGTAGCCATATTTTATTTTTCAATAGCATTGAAGAATGCAAAAAAAATCCAAAAATCCAAGCACTAGCTAAAAGCCATCAGACAACAGAACAAAAACGCAAAGGCTTAACAAAACAGCTCGTTGCACAACTGCCTGTTTTTATCAACGCAGCAATTGAAACACTTTCATCACTTACTGGCGGAAGCGCAAAACGCACGGATTATAAAGTTACACAATACAATAAAACTTCTCAAACTGATATTATGGGCGCAATGATTGAATTTGAAGGCGATGTGAATGGGCTAGTCGCACTTTGTTTTAGTAAAGCTATCGTCAAAGAAGCTTCTATGATGCTTTTAGGCGAAGAATCCCAAAGCGATGAAGAATTGCTAGATGTAATTTGTGAATTTACAAACATTATCGCTGGACGCTCAAAGGCTGTGTTATCCGAACATAATGTTTCTATTGGAATCTCCTTGCCAAATGCTTATAAAAGCGAAGATGAAATTGCCTCTACACTAAGCGGAAAACAAGGTGTACAGGTAAATTTGCTACTTAATGACAAACCCTTAGTATTGTTTTTGGCACATTAAATACCGCTCTAAAATCACAAGAGCTGCAAGAGAGTCTAAACTACCATCTTTACTATGTGCTTTTTTGCGCATTTTTTTATCATCAAGCTTTTCTAGGGCTTCTTTGGAGCTAAATGACTCATCAAAAAAGACAATTTCAATTTTGGATTCCAACTCTAAAAGCCCAACAAAGTGCTTAATGCGCCGCTGCATTGCACAAATAGAATCATTTGCCTTGCTAACATCATCTACAAAAGGAATTCCAACCACTAACACATTAGCTTGCAATTCTAAAACTAAAGTGCGCACAGCATTTGCTGCTTGATTACGATTTTTACGCAAAATTGGCTCTAAACACAATGGGATTCCGCGAATACTTTTTGCAACTCCAATGCGCTTTAAACCAATATCAATGGCTATGATAATCTTAGATTCCATAAACAAATCCTTTTAGAATAAATCTATATTTGCTTGATATTATTTTAGATTTTAGCCTAACGAAAGCTTCCATTATGCTCCATTCTAAAAATTCCCCTTTGGATTATATGCGGATTCTGACTTGCTTTTTTAGCAAAAACTGGTTCTAAAATCTCTAATAAGCGTTGTGTGCTAGTTTCTATATCTAAGGTAACTTGCGCCTTTTTAAACTCTTTAGAAAAATCCTTTTTAAGAATCTTTTTAAGCGTATCTAGCCATTCTTTAATCTCTTTATCTGTGGGGATTCTTAAATGATCCTTTAAGCATTCTTCTGGCACATTTACTGCAAAGCCCATTCCCGCCATTGCCTCTTGCAATCCTCCACCATTATTAGCACTAACAATCACTGGAATCTTATTTAGCACCGCTTCACTTACTACTCTCCCCCAAGACTCGTAGGCTAAAGATGGTGCAATAAGCACTTTTGCAAGCTTATAAATCTCTTTCATATCACTTGTGTTAGAGGCAATATCTACATTTTGAAACATTTCTAGCGTATAGGGTGTTTTTTCGCTATTTGGCAAATGCAACGCACTTATGGATTCTGCAAAGCTTCCGCGTCCATCTAAAGCTAAAAACTTCACATCTGGCAATTCTTTTTGTGCAATTTGCGCAAGTTTTGCAAAAATACTTAAACCTTTTGAAGGGCAAGGATTTACCATTATCACATACTTAGGTTCTCTCTTTTTAGAAACAACCAAATCTTGATTAATAAATATCCCTGTTGCTTGCACATTTAGCCTATCGCGCGCTGCATACAATTCCGCTGTGGCTTGTGATTCTGTAATAAGCAAATCACAATCTTCAAAAGTATAATAAGGATGATTAGCATTGCAAATAGGATACACAAAAGGAATCCCGCGCCTTTTTGCTTCTGCGTGAATGGCAACTCCGCTTGTTCCAACGCCATATCCCATTGCAATATCTGGGCGAAAACTATTGCAAAGTTTGCTAAAATATTGAAAAAAACTCCACGATTCCACATAAGTAAAATCTTCTATTGCACGGCTTTGGCAAATGGTATAGTGATATTCAATTCTATTTTCTTCATCTTTCACAATTATGGGTTGTATCCCACGATTCTTTAGTTCTTCTTCTAGTCTTGGAAAATAAGTTGCCCCCCTTGGAGAATCAAAGATAAAACTCCCAAGCACTTTAACTTCTATCCCTTTTTTAGTAAGCTGCTCTAGCATTGTCTTACATTGCACTGCAGCACCTGAGCTTGTATCATGCAAACTAAAAGGGCTTACCCATAATAATTTTTTTTTCATAGATTTCCTTTAAATATCTTAATGCTATTAAAGCGCACGCTCTAGGGCTACTTTAACCTCTAAATATCCACCACAAAAATGGGGCGCAAATTGCGTTTTATTAAAAGTCCGTTGTCGCTTTGCAAGTTGTGCAGTATGTATTGTAATTTGTTCTTCTAACCCTTGTAAGCTTAATAGCCCTTTTTGATAGGCTAAAACTTCTTTAATTCCTATACTTTTTGCCCATTGATGTGCCTGCCCATAATGCTTTATTAAATCTTTAACTTCAACAATTAGCCCTTGCTCCAACATAGTTTTAGTGCGATAAGCAATCCTTTCTCTTAAAATTTCCCTATCTAGCACAATCTCAAAAATTTCACATTCTCTTAAAATTGGCTTTGGCGGATTCTCTCTAAAATACACGCTAGGAATACAATCTGTATCAAAATAAATCTCTAATGCACGCGCAATACGATAGGAGTCTTTGGGCTTAAGAGAGTTTGCAAAGTTGGAATCTATTTTTTGCAAAAACGCATATTGCGAGATTAAATCCCCCAAATTTTGAATTTTCTCCTGTGTGGTGGATTTATGCTTGGGCAAAGCAGAGATTCCATTTAACAAAGTTTTTAAATAAAAGCTACTTCCCCCAACAATTAACAAAGGCTGATTGTGCTTATTACAAAACTCTTTTGCTTTTTTAAACTCTGCAATGAAGTTTTGCACATTTTGCGCTTGACTTGGCAATAGCACATCAATTCCAAAATGTGTGATTTCTCCACGCTCTTTTACGCTGGGTTTTGCGCTTGCAATATTGATTTTTTTATAAATACTTAAAGAATCTAAAGAAAGAATGGAGCAAGAAAACTTCTTTGCAATCTCTAAAGAAAGAGCAGTTTTGCCACTTCCGCTCCCCCCTAAAATTGCAAGAGTTTTGACAGAATGCTGCAAATTAAAATTCTTAACTAAGTTTTAGGCGAAATTTTTAGAAGCCAGCACCGCTTCTAAAAAGGCATTTTTAAGAGCATGCTTTTCTAGCATAGCTACACCTTGTGCAGTAGAACCTCCCGGGCTCATTACACTTTCTTTCAAAAGCACAGGATGGCTTTGCTCCAAAAGGCTAGAAAATCCACTAAAAAGTGTTTGCACAATCTGTGTGGAATCTTCTCTGCTTAAGCCATAAGTTACTCCACTATCAATAAGAGATTCTGCAACAAGTGCTAAAAATGCAGGCGCACAACCTCCAAGTGCAGTCGCTAATGAAAAATGCTTCTCTTCCAACCAAATGCTTTTTCCAATAGCATTAAAAATTCTCAATGCATCTTCTTTAACCTCTAAATCACCGCAAAGACTTGTGATAGACTGCTTTATACTTGCGCAAACATTAGGCATTGCGCGAATATAAAATTGCGATTCCATTATTGCCTTTAACTGCTCTAAACTCACTGCATTTAAGATAGAATACACACATTTTGCTTTGCCTTTAAAACCAAAAGAAGTAAGTGCGTAAGGTTTCACACAAAGCAAAACTTCAGCATCTGCAATCTCTAAAATGGAATCTTTTTTTAAAGGAAGCGGAGTTAGCCCCAAAGCGTTACAAAAACTTTGGATTTTTGCAGAATCTCTGCCTGTTACTAAGATTTTATAAGTGTCTTTTAAGCCCTCTGCTAGGGCTTTTGCCATTTTGCCATAACCAACAAGGATTAAGGTTTTCATTTAAAGAATTATTGCTGTGTGAAATCAAAAAATTTAGAAATCGGCTCTGCTAATCCAAAATTTTCGTATTTTTGATTTTCTAGCACAACTTGTGCAAGTGTTTTATTTTCAAAGTTAAATAATACAGGGGCTAAAAAGTTAATGGTAGAATTTTGAATAGGTTCTTGAATGCAAACAATATTAAGTGTTACAACTTGATTGTCTTGTGCAGAAACATTTGTAGAGTCTTTCACTCCCAATGCTTCTTTAATGGGGGTTGGAATCTCAAACTCATAATCTGAGCGAACACTATAAGGATTAATCAAAGTAAAAGAAATTCCATCATCGTGCAAACTTTTAAGTTGCATAAAAGTTTCATCATCTTGCGCAACTCTCTCTAATTTCATTTTTTTAATCTGCTCAAAACCTAAAATTGGCGATTTTACTTCAAATTCCATTCCTTATTCCTTCTACCATTACTAATGTTATTTAGCCATTATGGCGTTTATTAAAGTCTTGCGTGTGATTTTATCGCAATTAAAACAAAAAATCAATTTTATTTATCTAAATTTTAGAAAAATTATCCACAAATCCGCTATAATTACGACTATTAATGGATTTTTAATTTCTAAGAATTTGGGTTTTAGCCCTTTAAATAAATTAATTAAGGAAGCTTCAAAGTGTTCAGGATTATTAAAATTGCCATCTTTAGCCTTTGTTTGGCGCTATTCTTTAGTGCTTGTTCATCCAAAACAAATAGTGGTTTGGCCCTTGATGAAATCAATAAACCAGCAGATTATTGGTATCAAAATATGTTAAAAGAAATCCGCAATGATGACTTAGAAAAGGCAGATAGCTATTTTGTATCTTTACAGAGCGAACATCTAAACTCACCGCTTTTAAGTGAGGCAATGCTGATTTTAGGGCGCGCACATATGCAAGAAGAAGAGTATATGCTAGCAGGATTTTATTTTGATGAATTTACAAAACGCTTTGGAAACACAGATAATATCGACTTTATTAGATTTTTAAAACTCCAAGCCAATTATTTTGCTTTCTCTAAGCAATTTCGCGATCAACAATTGCTTTTAGATTCTATTAAAGATGCTAAAGAATTTACTCAAAAATACCCTTATTCCCGCTATCGCCCAATGGTGGATTCTATGCTTTTACGCTTAGAGTTATCAAATCTCACACTTAATGAAGAAATTGCACGCCTTTATGAACGCAAGAAAAAAGGCAGTGGAGCAGAATATTACAAAGAGAAAACGCAAGAAGTGCAATGGCTAAAAGATGTCTTACGCGATGATGTTAAATCGCCTTGGTATCAAAAACTCTTTGAATGGTAGGAGAGAGTATGCAATTAACCCGATATGGAGAGTTTCCAAAAGACTTGCCGCTTATTATTGATGAGGATATGCTTTTATACCCCTTTATGATTGCTCCTTTATTTATTAGCGATGAAGACAATCTAAAAGCCATTGATTTAGCAATGAATAGTCAAGATAAACTCATTTTTATCGCTCCTTCAAAGCCTAACAATAATGATACATTAGACTTTTATGATGTAGGTGTAATTGGCACTATTATGCGTCGCGTTGCGCTTCCTGAAGGGAGAGTTAAGATTCTTTTTCAAGGCTTAAGCCGCGGCAGTGTTTTAAAAATGGAATCCATAAATCCACGCATTGCAAGTGTTATGCCAATTATCTCTCAACCCTATGATGCCATACGCATTGAAGCAATTTTAGCAGTGCTGAAAGAAAAATTGCACACACTCTATAATATTTCTCAACATTTCCCTCAAGATTTGCTAAAAAGCATAAATGATACAAGTGATCCTAATCGCGCAGCAGATTTAATCTCAAGCGCGATCCGCTTAAAAAAAGATCAAGCTTATAAGATTTTTAAAGAAGATAATCCTGAGGAGCGATTGTTAAGCCTGATTGAAATCACAATGGAAGAAATCCGCGCCCAGCAAATCCAAAAAGAGATTAAAAACAAAGTTAATTCTCAAATGGAAAAAGTCAATAAGGAGTATTTCTTAAAAGAACAATTAAAACAAATCCAAAAAGAACTTGGGGGGGATTCTAATAAGGATTCTGAAATTGAAGAATACCGCCAGAAGCTGGAATCCCTAAAATCATTTATTCCAAAAGATACTTATAAGGAAATCCAAAAACAAATCAATAAACTCTCAAGAATGCACCAAGATAGCGCAGACGCAAATCTCTTGCAAAATTATTTAGAAGTGGTGCTTGAAATTCCTTTTGGAACTTATGCGAAAAAAAATTTAGAAATTAGCGAAGTAGAAAAACAACTAAGTAAAGATCACTATGCCTTAGAAAAACCAAAAGAGCGCATTTTAGAATATTTTGCAGTGCGCAAACTCCTTGAAGTGCGTCAAACTAACTCTTCAAAAAACAAAGATTCTTTTATTTCAGAGGAAGCTAAAGGCACGATTCTTTGCTTTTATGGACCTCCGGGCGTTGGTAAAACAAGCCTTGCAAACTCTATTGCCACAGCCTTAAAGCGCAAATTAGTAAGAATTGCGCTAGGGGGATTAGAAGATGTGAGCGAATTGCGCGGACACCGCCGCACATACATTGGTGCAATGCCCGGCAGAATCGTGCAAGGACTAATTGATGCAAAGGAAATGAATCCAGTAATTGTGCTAGATGAAATTGATAAAATCCGCAACTCCTTTCGCGGAGACCCATCCTCTGTGCTTTTAGAAATTTTAGATCCTGAACAAAACAAAGAATTTAGAGATTACTACACAAATTTCAATTTAGATTTAAGTCAAGTTATTTTTGTAGCCACTGCAAATGATATTAGCGCAATTCCCGCACCTTTGCGCGATAGAATGGAATTTATCAATATTAATAGCTACACACCCGATCAAAAAGAACAAATTGCAAAAAAATATCTAATCCCCCAAGAGCTTAAAAAACATGGACTACAAAGCAGTGAAATAAGCTTTAATCTCCCAGCCATTAAAATGCTCATTGAAAAATACACAAGAGAAGCTGGAGTTAGAAACCTAAGGCGCAAGATTGCAGAGATTTTACGCAAAGTCAGCAAACAAATTCTTCAAAATACAGAAGAAAATACAGAATCCAAAACACAAAAAAAGATTCTTATCACTCCAAAAACGCTTCCAAACTACTTAGATAAGATTGTCTTTGAGTTTGAAAACGCAAGCAAAAATGCAGAAGTTGGGCTTATTAATGGGCTTGCCTGGACAAGCGTTGGTGGCGATGTGCTAAAAATTGAAGCTTTAAAAATTAAGGGTAAGGGTGGCTTGCAAATCACTGGAAATCTAGGTGATGTGATGAAAGAGAGTGCCAAAATTGCTTATTCTTACGTGAAATCCCTTATTGATAATGGCACACTCAAGGTTGATTCCAAGCTAATTCCACTCACTCCAAAAGAAAAAGAGGAGAAGCTACAACCAAGTGTGAGCGAGATTTATAACCGCTTTGATATTCACTTGCATATCCCAGAAGGTGCTACGCCAAAAGATGGACCAAGTGCCGGAATCGCGATTGCAAGCGCGCTATCATCGTTGCTTACAAATAGAAAAGTGCGTGGTGATGTTGCAATGACAGGAGAGCTGACTTTGCGTGGCAAAGTTTTACCTATTGGAGGTTTGCAAGAAAAACTCATCGCTGCTTATAAATCCGGAATGCAAGAAGTATTAATCCCCAAGAAAAACTTTGAAAGGGATTTAGAGGAAATTCCACAAGAAGTTAAAAATGGGTTAAAAATCCGCCCGGTAAGTGATTTTAAAGAAGTATTGGCAATTATCTTAAAATAATGCTTGAAACTTTAGAGCTAGAGTCAAAAAAAATAGTTTCTGATTTTAAAATTTTAAAATCTTTAAATATTCCACCAAATACGCAATTTTGTGGCATTGATGAAGCTGGAAGGGGCTGTGTAGCAGGATCACTTTTTGTATGCGGTGTGGTTTTAGAAAAACTCCCAGAGTCTTTAAAAAACTCTTTAAGAGATTCTAAAACTCTAAGCCAAAAAAAGCGCGATGCACTAGCAAACATTCTAAAAGACTACGCAACATTTAAAATCATCAAAAAAGAAGCAAACGAGATTGACACTAAAGGCTTAAGCGCGTGTATCAAAGAAGCTTTACAAGAAATCTTAAGCACAATTTATGCACCTTTTTATATCTTTGATGGAAATTGTAATTTTAAAATTCCGCATTTAAAAACACTCACTAAAGGCGACTCCAAACTCCATACAATCAGCGCAGCAAGTATTTTAGCAAAAAGCGCAAAGGACGCTGAAATGCTAGAGTTTCACGCACTCTATCCCCACTATGACTTCGCGCGCAATAAAGGATATGGCACAAAAGCGCATATACAGGCAATTGCAACACACGGCTTATCGCCTATCCATCGCAAAAGCTACCGCATAAAATCCTTAGATTTTTAGATAAAAATTTATAATTTTTATCGCTTTTTTAGCGAAGTAATCGCTATAATTGCGGATTTATTTTATGATAAGGTATGTATTTTGAGCGGATGTGTGATAACAATTACTTCAGGTAAAGGCGGTGTTGGTAAATCAACAACTACTGCAAATCTAGCGGTAGGCTTGGCGCAACTTGGAAAAAAAGTTGTAGCGGTGGATTTTGATATTGGATTGCGCAATTTAGATATGATTTTAGGCTTAGAAAATCGCATTGTTTATGATATTGTCAATGTTATGGAGGGGGAATGCAATCTTTCTCAAGCCTTAATTAATGATAAAAAAACAAAAAATCTCTACTTCTTGCCAGCAAGTCAAAGTAAGGATAAAAATGTCCTAGATACAGATAAAGTCGCAGGATTAATCAACAAATTAAAAGAAGAATTTGACATTGTGCTTTTAGACTCTCCAGCGGGGATTGAAGGAGGATTTGAACATTCTATTTTTTTAGCCGATAGAGCATTAATCATTTCTACACCAGAAGTTTCAAGCGTGCGTGATGCTGATAGAGTGATTGGAATCATTGATGCAAAAAGTCAAAAGGCGAAAAATGGCGGAGAAGTGCAAAAGCACATTATCATTAACCGCCTAAAGCCAGAAATGGTGGAGAAAGGAGAAATGCTAGGCGTTGAAGATGTGCTAAATATTTTAGCATTACCACTAATTGGAATCGTTCCAGAAGATGAAAAAATCATCTCATCTACAAACACTGGAGAACCAGTAATTTATGGCGACTCCCTAGCATCTAAAGCCTATCAAAATATTGCAAAACGCATTTTAGGCGAAGATGTGCCATTTTTGGAATTAAAAGCTAAAAAAGGCTTTTTTGCAAGGTTGTTCCAATGAGTTTCTTAGATATTTTCAAAAGCAAAAAAAACTCCGCTCAAGAAGCAAAGGACAGATTAACTCTGATTTTAGCACACGAACGCACTATTAATGTGCCTTATATGGACGCAATGAAACAAGAGATTTTAGAAGTGATTAAAAAATACACAAAAGCTCAAAAAATAGATATTAAAACTGATTCCAACCAAAACTTCAACACTCTTGAAGTTGAGATTTTGCTAGAAAAATAAATCTAAATGGATAAAGTTAAGCCTCTTACAATAGGCATTATTGCTTTATTGTTAATTTTACTAACCTTTAACTTTATCCCTAAACATTCAAACCCCCAAAACAAAACTTTACAGCAAAATCTCCAAGATACTGAAAATCTCCACGACTCCCCAAAAGCACACCAAAGCAACGCTACACTTGCAACAAACAACGCGGAGCTTATTCAAAAAAATATTAATTTTTTAAAAGAACATTTAGAACAAATCAAAAAAGATTCCATAATTCCTAACTCACCACAAGGATTAAATCAAAATAGCACACCAAGAAAAACCACGCCGCATGAAGCGAAGCAAACCATACAAGAGTCACAAAGACAGGAATTACTAGCACCAAGCCCCAAATTAGATTCCAACTTTTGTGTGCGTAACAAACCCCAGCTTGCCATTATTATTGATGATGTTAGCAACTTTGCGCAATATCAAGCCATAAAAGAGATTCCTTTCAAGCTCACACCCTCTTTATTCCCCAAAAGTAAAGTCAATCCCGACACTCCAAAAATCGCTAAAATCGCTCCTTTTTATATGATTCACTTACCCCTTGAAGCTCTCAATTTTCATCAAAAAGAGCATAAATGGCTCTTTGCTGGCGATTCTAAAGACAAAATGGAATCCTACATTGCTGCAATCAAACACGATTTCCCAAACCTAAGCCATATTAATAACCACACAGGAAGTAAATTCACTCAAAACTTAGAATCTATGTCGCTACTTTTAGAAACATTAAACAATCATCATATCAATTTTATTGACTCTAGAACCATCGCCACTACAAAAACTAACTCCGCCTATGCAAAATCCCCTTATATAGCATTTAATCCCTGTCAGCAAAAACCACTAGAACGCGATGTATTTTTGGATAATGTCCTAGATATTCCAAAAATTACAGAACAACTCATACAAGCGGTTCAAATTGCCAAACAAAAAGGTTATGCAATAGCCATTGGGCATCCACACAAAGCCACGCTTCTAACACTTAAAAATGCTACTGATTATTTACAAAAAAGTGGAGTAGAACTTGTTTATATTAATGAAATCATCACACCATAAATACCTATCTTTAAAGAAAATATGCTAAAATAGGGGCTTTAAGCTTTTAGAAATTGCGAGATAAGGGAAATCGCGTATGACAACTCCAAAATCCACACAACAGCTACAAGGTAGCGTTTTAAGCATTATGCAATCCAAAGAAACCACATTATGCGTGGATAATACTTTTCATATTGTGGAAATTAACTCTTCTTTAAAAGTTTCTAAAAGCATTCAGGTTACTAAAAATGCAGAATCCCCACACCGCTATTCCCACGCCTTTGGAATATCCTCTCTAACATATTTTTGCATTCCAATTTTTGGCGAAAAAAAAGCATTTATCATAGAATTTGATGGCTCTAAGCCTAAACCTATCGCCACTTTAGACGACCACGATGGCGATATAGAATCTTCAGCCTTTTCACAAGATGGGCGTTTTTTTGCCACAGGCGGACAAGATGGGCGCGTATTTTTTTATGATGGACGAAGCTTTTTGCCCATAGCCTCCCTTCTTGCGCGTTCTGATTATATCTCTACAATTCGTTTTTCTAAGAGTGGCGAGTTTGTAGCCATTAGCGGATTTGATAAATTTACCCTTGTGTTTGATATGCTCCGCCACAAAATTGCCTTTAACTTTGTAACTAGCGATGTTGTAGAAGATTCTGCATTTTTTGATAAAGATGAAAAGCTCGTTCTTGTGTGTCGCAATAATGCATCTATTATTTTTAGCCTAAAAGATGGTAAAATAATCTCCCAAGAATACCCTTTTGCCTTTTGGCCCACAAGTATTGCAATAGACTCTGAAGAAAATTATGCTCTTGTTGGCACACGCTCTGATACGCTTTATGTTATCGCGCTAAAAGACAATACAAAAGCAATGGAAATCAAAGATGAACACGCTGGAATTGCTTCACTAACCTTTTCGCATAATCACTTGTATATAGGCTCTATTGATGGATCTTTGCTTATTATTGATTATAATGAAGGCAAAGATGAACTAAAAGCAAGCCTTGATAGAAAAGATTACAAAAGTGCTAGAGAAGCAATTAACAAGAATGTTTTCTTAAGTATTCACCCTTTAACAAAAGTCTTTGATGAAGTATGGCCAGAGATTTTACACCAAGCTATTGATTTGCTAAATCAAGACTGCATTGAAGAAGCTGTTGAACTAACTGCACCTTTTGTGGTTAATCCTTCTAAGAAAAATGAATTTGACTTTTATCTTGCCCAAAAAGATGGTGTCAAGACTTTTTTAGAACTCATTTCTAAAAAAGACTACCCAAAAGCCTATGAAATGCTTCAAACAACAAAGTTTCTTGTGAAAACTCAAGCATATGAAAAGCTAGAAAATATTTGGAATAAGGCTTTTTTTAATGCAAAAAAACTCTTAATTGAAAACGCAAATGTTAATAAACGCCTAGCTGAACAAACACTAGCTCCCTTTAACAATACTCCAAAAAAAGAGCTGATTGTTCAACTTTTACGAAATTGCGATGTTTTTGAAAAAGCCGAAGCCTTGATAAAAAAACAAAATTTTAAAGAATATTTTAGTCTAACCTTTCAATTTTCCTTTTTACGCGATACAGATTTGTATAAAAAGGTTTTGCTTGTAGGCGAGAGAATGCTAGCTAATTTAATTGAGCTAGAGAAAAACTTCCGCTATGATGAAGCAAAGAAAATCGCTGAAACACTACTTGTTTTTCCGACACTAAAGCGTAATGCAAACGAACGCATTGTTTTAATGCAGCAAAAAGAGAGTCTATTAACTGCCATTGAAGCAAAAGATATTAAAAAAGTGTATTCTCTAATTGATGAGATTGAGAGCTTGCGTTCAATGCAGCAGTTTAAGGACTTCACAAAAGACTTCTTGCGCCATTATGAAGAAGCAAAACCTTATGCGTATAGTGGCAATGCAAAACACGCAATGGTGCTTTTTGGTGAGTATTTAGAGATTAATTATTGGGTGGATAAAATCGGCTCTTTGCTAAAAATTGCGTATTTAAAACAAATTGAAAAAAACTTGCACAATATTGAAGTGAATTGGGTGATTACCCTAAAACGCTATTTTGAACGCTATGGTAAGAGCTTTGAACTCATAAAACTTCTCCAAAACCACGAAGCAAAAGCAATTTTAGATCAGTTTGAAGGAGATGGAGAGGGCGATGGCTACCGCAGATATGGCTTTGTGGATTCCATTGTAATTTATCTTGTGCAAAAAGAAGAATGATTTTACAACTTAAGCAAATTCCTCCATCACTCACACATATTAAAGAGCTTGAAACACTCTATTATTGCGGTAATTTAGGGCTTTTAAAAGCACCTAAAGTTACAATCATTGGCACGCGCAATCCAAATCCTTATGCTCAAAGCTTCACCCAAACTCTAGCGCAAAAACTCAGCAAATATGGAATTGTAATTGTAAGTGGTGGCGCATTAGGCATTGATATTATCGCTCACGCAAACGCCCTGCCAAATACCATTATGATTTCCCCAAGCTCATTAGATTACATTTATCCCAAAAGCAACGCGCCTATTATTTCTAAAATCTACAAACAAGGCTTGATTCTTAGTCAATTTACCCCCACTTACACCCCACACCGCTATTCTTTTTTAGAGCGTAATAAAATTGTAATAAGTCTTGGTGAATGCGTGATTATCCCCCAAGCGGATTTAAAAAGTGGCTCTATGCAAAGCGCACAATATGCCCTAAGCCTTGGTAAAACGATTTTTGTCCCGCCTCACCATTTAGGACAGAGTCTTGGCACGCAAAGTTTAGCCAAAAACAATCAAGCACGGGTGATTTGGGATATAGATGTTTTTGTAAATGAGCTTTGCGCAAGCATTTTAGATTCCAACATTACGCCAAATTTAAGGGCGAGTTTAAGGGATTCCAGAGATGAAATTTTAGAATTTTGCCAAAGCAATCCCTTTTTTGAGGAAGCCTTTTTACGCTTTGGCGAAATGTTATTTGAATACGAATTAGAAGGCAAAATCCGCCGAAACAATGGACGCATAGAAGTTGTGTAAATTTCTAAAACTTTTTCCACAAACTAATTGTAAAAACACTATCAGGGGCTGATGAGCTTCCCCCAGCGGTGCCAGAGACAGAAATAGCGGTATCAGAATTTAAGCTATAAGTAGCCCCCAAAGAAAATGTGGGAATAGAATAAGAATTAGAAGTCTTTCGCCCTTCAAATTTAGAGCCACTTTGGTATCCTTGTTCTAATCCCGCATCTAAAGAGATTTTAGGACTTAAAATCACAGACATATCAAATCCAAAATAAAAGCTATTGCCATATTCCAGTTTTCCATAATCAAAGTTTCTATCTGCATTATAAACCCCGCCAATATAAAGCGATGAAATCACAGGGTCAGAATAATTTTTGAGTGCAAATTGAGCCGAAAAGGATTTAAAGGCAAAGTTTTTTGATTCATCAAAATGCTCCTCTCTTTGAATCACGCCACCTTGCAAGGTACTTGAGGGATAAACATACCGCCAATGCTATCACCTGTATAGATTCCACCAATCCACAAAGAATCAAAATCAAAATTTCTCTCACTTCCATAAGAAAATCCAAAATTACTTACATACTCATTTTGTTTATAGCTTCCATTACCCTCTACAAGAATATCAAATTTAGGTGTAAGAGTGTAAATAAAAGTTTGACTAATAGAAACTTGCTTTGTATCTGTCCAAGTCTTTGTATCAGGCTGTGCTACAAGTGTGGGATACATATTGTAAATGTAGGCATTACCGCTACTTAGGTAACTTACGCTTGTGATACTCCTTAAGCCAATTTGCTTTTTAAAAAGCGAATCCATAGTAATGGGATCAGAGGCAAAACTTATTGAAATAAATACAAAAAAAGAGACTAAAATCCTTTTTAACATTATAATCCTTTATAAAAATAGATGCTAAATCTTTAGCAACAAGTATTCCATATTTGGTTTTAAGTGTTTAAGTTTTAGAATAAGATTGTAAATTATTTAAAAAACACTTCACTAGGAAACTCTAAAACTTTTATGTTGGGTTTAGAATTTTCTTTGCCTGCAATGATTAAAGCAAATCCACCTGTATGATTTCTATCCCATACAGAATAAAACTCTTTTTTGGTTGCTTTATATTGCCCAAAATTAGGATCAAAGACTTGAATAAAATCACCTTTGTGATTGATAATTACTACAAAATGAGGGAATCTAGGATCATTTTCTATTCTTACAAGCAAGGGATAAGAAGTTTGCTCTAATATTTCCCTTTGAAGTTGAAAGCCTTTAGTGGTATAGCCTAGAGTATTTGCCACTTCTTGCAATTCTTTGAAGCTTAACATATCGGTTTTTTGATTTAAAAAAGCAAGTATATCTTGTTCGCTATATTGTCTCAATTCAAAGAGATTAAGTAAGGTTGCTAAAGCAGAAGCCCCACAAGATTCTTCATATTGCTGCCTTATAACATTTTGATTGTGGAGTTCTTGTAGAGATTTAACACTAAAAGCAAAAGTAAAGCTTACCATACAAAAACAAGCAAAAAGAATGTGCAATAAAGGTATTTTTTGCATTATGCTTTTGATTCCATTGTAGGAAATTCTTTTATCTCCAATACTTTTTGTAAAAACCAATCAATGAAATTTTCTTTTACCTTTTTGCTTATTTCTTGAAAGGTAGAATCTTGCAAAATAGAGGGACTTTCTAACCAAGAATTTGGAAGTCCTGCTAAATATTTACCATATTCTCCAAGTTGGCTATTTTCGGATTTGGCATAAGCCTCCCCATAATTTACCAAAGAGAACAACATAATAACACCCTCTAAAGCAATTTTTTCTTCCCCATTTTCCATAAAAGTATAATCCTCCACAAGAGCAATATCACCCCTTAAACTATCCATAAAATCTTCATGGTCTTTAAAAATATTCAATAATTCCTCTTTTGTATAGTTATCTTTGATGTCTATAAATTTTTCCAATGAATCAAAAGCGTTTTTCAATCCACCCCCTAAATCTACACTATCAAAGTAGTTTGAAAAGTAATCATTTCCACTGCTGTGATGTTCGTAAAATGGTAGCGTAAGGTAGTTTTTGATAGCTTGTAGAGAATTACTATGAAATTTCAAACCCTCTGGCAATCCCGATTCTTTTAAAAACTCATTTCCAATAAAACCATAGTTATCAAGGGGATATTTTTCAAAAGTTTTGTTGGAATTTGTTACTGAATTTGCTTTTGCATTTTTAAAATCCTCTTGATCAAAAGCTGTATCTTTAGAATTTTTGTTAATTGCACCGATAGTGCAATAATTCAAAGAATCTAAAAAATTTTCTAATGCGATAGATTGAAAATCGTCATGGTTATCGTTGATTATGTTATCTAAATCCTGCTTAGAAACTTCTTGAAAAGCTTTGCTAGAATTATATTCAATATTTTGAGTATCTTGCCTTGTGGATTGCATAAATGGAGTATTTATGTTTTGATTAGAAGTTTTGTCTATGATGCTTGAGATTTCTTTAGAAGAGTTGTAGTAAATATTTAAATAATTAGAATAAAAAGAATTAGATATGTTAGTTATTTGCCTACCTTTTCTAAAAATTATAAAAAAATTTAAGAAAAAGTAAGCAAAAAATATACCAGACTTATATCTAGCGGAAGTTTTTATCAGCAATCTTATAAAATTTTGTTGAGTTTCCAAAGAGACTTATATCCCTTCCGGTCTTGGTGGAAGTATTAAAAGCAGCAATATATGTTCCCCTAGAATCAACAGCCAAAGTTAATACCTCATTATTATATAATTTACCACTCAACCATTTGTATTCATTTTCAACATTTCTTTTATCAGAGGTCGAAAGCCCTTGATAGACATCTTTTTGAGCTTCAATAAAATAATATTGTGTCCCGTATGAAGAAGAGCCAAGATAAACAAATCCCCCCACAATCTCACTCATCTCTTGATTATTAAGCGTTTTAACACCTAGAGAATTTTCATTAGATTTTCCATTAGTGGCCACAGAAATTAAATCAATAGCAAAAGCATTGCTTAAAAGACCAACAATTATAGATAAAGCTAGTAATAACTTTTTCATTAACAAATCCTTTAAAAAATTTTCAACATCACTATACTAATTTTCTATTTAGTTTTTTTATTATATTCCTTGTTTTACCAAAATTTATTGACAGATTGGATATTTTTGCGTGAATCAGTAACACACAATCTAAAATTTAGTGGGTGCAGAATCAGGGGAACATAGAATAATCCATTCTGTATTTACAACATCACTAAGACAATATTACTTGATTTTTCTCTTTCTTTTTTATCCAATAACTATAAAGCATTTTAATTCCAATAGTTAGGAAAATCCCCTCCATTAATGCTGCTAGAATTAGCGCGTAATATTCTTCTGTGCTAATTGCACCAAACTGCATTCCAAGCTGTGCTGTGGCAACTAAGAAAGTTAAAGGCATCGCGTGGCTAAAGGCAAAGAGAGCGGTTTTAATATAGCTTTTAAAGTATTTGCTATACGCTATAAATGTCGCAATTAAACGTAAAGAAACCATAATAGCGATAATACTTAGCGTTAAAGAAAGTAAATGCAAGTTTTTTAGCATTAAATTTAAATCCAGCGTAGAGCCAACATAAATAAAAAATAGTGGGATAAAAAAGCCAAAGCCAAACTCATTTAACTTTTCTGCCAAACCTTTTTGATGATGAAAATAAGTTGCTAAAATCATTCCAGCCAAAAATGCTCCAAGCACGCTTTCTAACCCTAAAATTTGCGTGATTCCAATTAAAATAAAAAACAACATTGCGCTAAAGCGAATGTCTTGATTTTTGCTAGATTCTTTAGGGATTAAGAAAAATTTAAACGCCGGAAACCACCAAAATAACACATCAGCAATCTTAAACACTCCAACAATCACACTTAAAAATAAAAACAACACGAGTAAAGTCTTATATAACTCCCAAGTTAGCCCGTGCGAATACGCACCATTTAACACCACAAGCGCCACAATACTAATTAGCTCACCTAGGATTCCAACATTTAGCGCAAGCTGTAACCAAGGTGTGTTTTTAGGATACTCTTTTAGCATTGCCATAATCATTCCAAGGCTCATAACAGGCAATGCAGCAATATAAAACTCTGATAAATTTGTATTTACAACATACAAAAATGCCATTCCATATAACACTAAAAAATAAAAAAATGCAGATTTTAAAAACCCCTTACCAAGCTTTGTAAAAGTTTTTAAATCCACTTCCAAACCACATAAAAACATTAAAAACAAAAACCCAATATGTGCAACAAACTCCAAAGATTCCGAATGCGAAAATAGTCCAAAATGAAAGGCTAAAGCGCCTAACACAATCTCCACAGCTACTAGTGGCAAACGCGTAAGAGAGCTTAAAAAGGGAGCAACAACAATTAAAATCGCAATAATTCCAAAAGTAATAATGTTTTCCATAAAGACTTAAAAACTCCAAAAATCAAGGCGCAAAATAAAGTTGAAAGTATAGCATTACTTAGAATGCAATCTTAAAAATTGTGGTAAAATGTGCCATTTTTACTAAATTTAGGAAAATTATGGATTTTTTTGCCCCCCTTTTTAATGCCCTATCTAGCAATACCTTATCTAGCGATATGGAATCCAAGCGCGCGATTTTAAAAAAAGACTGCATTTTACAAAAAGGATTCCATTATTTTGACTGGACAGCTAGCGGACTTGGCGCAAAATGCACAGAAGAGCGCATTAACTCCATTTTGCCTTTTTATGCAAATACACACTCTCAAAGCAATACAAATGCAGAATTTATGAGCGAACTTTATGAGGGTGCTAGAGAGCATTTAAAAAGCTTTTTTAATTTAGATTCCAATTTCGCCTTAATTTCCTGCGGCTTTGGTTCAACAGCGGCGATCAAGAAGTTTCAGGAGCTTATAGGCATTTATATCCCCCCTAAAACACGCGCAATTTTGAACCTATCAAAGATTGATAAATCCACACTTCCCTTAGTTGTCGTAGGACCTTATGAGCACCATAGCAACGAACTAAGCTTTAGAGAAGGCTTATGTGAAGTAGTGCGTGTGCCACTCAATGCGCAAGGGCTTTTTGACCTTGACGCCTTAAAGCACATTTTAGATTCCAACAAAGGACGCAAAATCATCGGTTCTTTTGCGCTAGGTTCAAATGTTAGCGGAATTGTTATCCCTTACCAAGAAATTTCTTATCTTATACGCAAACATAATGGGATTGTTTGTTTTGATTGTGCAAGCAGTGCTTCTTATTTACATATTGAGCCACAATTTTATGATGCGATTTTTCTCTCCCCTCACAAACTCTTTGGTGGAATTGGAGGTAGTGGAATCTTAATTGTAAATCGCGCCTTAATTGATAAAACACTTCCGCCAACTTTCTGTGGTGGGGGCGTTGTGGGCTATGTTTCACGCACAAGTGCCAAATATTTTGGTATTGATGAAATAAGAGAAGAAGCAGGAACTCCGGGAATCTTAGCCTTTTTGCGCGCATATTTAGGCTTTGCCTTGCGTCAAGAAATCGGCTTAGAATGGATAAAAGAGGCTAAACTCCCTTACATTAAACAATTTAGAGAGTTTTTAGAAAATGAACCACGCATTACGCATTATGGAAACTTAACACATAATGTATTAGGGATTTTTGCCTTTAATCTTAAAGGTTTTGAACCCTTTGCATTAGCAGAAAAATTATCCAAAGAATACGGAATCCTAGTGCGTGCAGGTTGCTCTTGTGCCGGACCTTATGGACACGATTTGTTAGGTTTAGAAGATGGCACAATTTTTACTCAAAAGCCCGGTTGGATTCGGCTAAATCTCCATTACACGCACACACAGCAAGAAGTTACGCATTTAATTAACACGCTAAAAGCCTTGCTTTCTTAAAAAGTTTTAACAAAACTTCCAAAAACTTTAAAAAAATAATGCTAAAATACGCACGATTTAAATTTAAGGAATTGCAATGGAAGAAGCCAAAAACATTTCAAATAAACTTTTAGAAAGCGTTGAAAGTCTTGTTGAAGAACTAAGAAAATTGCGCGATGAAAATCAATCTTTACGCCAGCAAATTGTGCTTTTAAAAGCTGAAAATGAAGCCAAAAATTCTGAAATTAGCTCTCTGTATGATGAAATTAGCGCAAAAGATCGCGATTTAGAAGGCGCATTAAATAAAATCCAAAATGCGCTAGGACATTAATATATGGATAATGCGTTTCGCGTGAGCCTTGCAGGGCGTTTCTTTGATATTCCCACACTAGAAATCTCCCCAGCCACTCTTGAGGCATTAAAGGCTATCACAGATAATGCAGGCGTAATAAATCCGCGTGATCTTTTGCGTGCGTTTTTAGAATCTTATGAAATCAAAGCCACGCTAGAATCAAGCCTTGCAACTGCGATACAAAAGATCCAAGACGCTAAAAATTAACGCATTTGCAAGAATTTTTCTATCACATCATAATCTTAAAGCGCAATTCTCCATTGCTCACTTACTTTAGTAAAACTTTCCTTGAAAAAGGCACGCTTGTTAGCATTCCCTTGCATTCTAAAATCCTGCAAGGAATTGTGCTTAAGCAATGTCAAAAGCCCAAATTTGAATGCAAAGAAGCCACACCCTTAGACTTCCACTTCTCCCAAGCACAATGCACCCTTGCGGAGTTTATCACAAGTTATTATTGCACTTCTCACTCCCTTGCATTTAGTCTTTTTACGCCCTTTAATAGCGCGCAGAATCTAAATTTACAACCCCTAGACTTTCCGCTAAACTCTTTGAATAAAAGCCAGCTTGAAGCCTTTAACTTCATCAAAAACCGCCAAGATTCCTTGCTTTTTGGCGATACAGGTAGTGGCAAGACAGAAATTTATATGCACTTGTTTAACGCAAGTTTAAAAAAAGGCAAAAATGCGCTTTTTTTAATGCCTGAAATTTCTCTAACTCCGCAAATGGAAAAGCGGTTAAAGGCTGTTTTTGGAGATTGTATTGCATTTTGGCACTCTAAAGTTACAAAGGCTAGAAAAACTCAAATCTTACAAGATTTAAAAGAAGGCAAAGTTAGGATCTTAGCAGGCGCTCGTTCAGCCTTGTTTTTGCCCTTATCAAATTTAGACACCATTGTCATTGATGAAGAGCACGATGATGCGTATAAATCAAGCTCCACTCCTCGCTACCACGCACGCGATGTGGCACTCTATCTTGCTAAAACACAGAATCTAAGAATCGTTTTAGGCTCGGCAACTCCGCTTGTTACAAGCTATCAACGCGCCAAGCAAAACCATAGCCTTTTTCGCTTAAAAGGCACACATTTTAATACACAAAAACACTACCACTTTTGCAAAAATACGGAATCCACACAAATACAAACTACACCCATAGAAACAACTTTGCAAAGAGTCCTAGAGAGTGGCAAGCAAGCCATTGTTTTTTTGCCTACGCGTGCGAATTTTAAACATTTGCTTTGCATAGAATGCAATGAAGCTATTGAATGCCCAAATTGTAGTGTATCTTTAAGCTTGCATTCTAAAGATTCCAGTCTAAAATGCCATTATTGCCACTATACACGCCCCATTCCACAAACTTGCCCTAAATGTCAAGGAATGTTACAAAGCCTACGCATAGGCACACAAGAATTTTCTAAAACCTTGCAAGAGTCCTTACCAAAGGCTCGCATTACCTGTTTTGACCGCGATTCTATTACCACGCAAAAAAAGCTCTCCCAAATTCTTGATGCATTTAATCACCATAAAATTGATATTTTAGTAGGCACACAAATGCTCTCCAAAGGACATGATTATCATAATGTCGCACTAAGCGTAATTTTAGGGCTTGATTATCTTTTAAAAGGAAGTGATTATAGAGCAAGAGAAAGAGCCTTAGCCTTAATGTTTCAAATCTCAGGGAGAAGTGGCAGAAAAGAAAATGGCGAAGTGTTAATCCAAACACAATATGAAGATTTTTTTAAAAAATACTTAAACGATTATCAGATATTTCTAGAAGACGAACTTCTTATGCGTGAAAATTTATATCCACCTTTTATGCGTTTATCTCTTATCCATTTTAAAGATAAAAATCAAATAAAAGCAAAATATCTTATGCAAAAAGCCTTAAAAATTTTACAACAAAAAATCAAAGAAAATACACTTAATGTAGAAATTGTAGGCAGTGGTGAAGCCCCAATTGAACGCATTTTAGACAAGTGGCGTTATTTAATAATGCTCCGCTCTAAAAGCTCTAAGGACTTACACATCGCGCTTTTACCCTTGCGCAATTTTGCTTGCGAGATTGATATAGACCCACTTGAGTTTAACTAAGAGCATAAAGTTTAAACTTCTCTCCCCTTTCTTTATAAGATTTAAATTGATCCAAACTTGCAGCAGCAGGAGATAGCATTGCCACACATTTTGTGGAATCTTTTTTGAATTCCAACAATCTCTTCTTTATACTATCTACCGCCACTTCAAGCGTATAGCACGCTTTAGATTCCACAATCCCAAGTGCAAGCTTACAAAGCCTATCTGTGTTGCTCCCAATCGCAAAAATCTCTATTCCATTGCCCTTTTTTAAAACTTTGATTAAATCAAACAGCGGGCTTAAATCAGCCCCTTTATCATCGCCCCCCAGCACAAGCAAAATCCTTTGATTTTGGTAACTTTTTAAAGCTTCCATTGTGGCATCAATATTTGTCCCCTTGCTATCATCAACCCAAAGATTCCCCGCCCTATCATAAAATTCTTCCATTTTATGCGCCCCAATTTTAAAGGCGTTTAAAAGCGTATAATCTGTTTGTAGCGTTAAAATCTTTGCCCCACACAATGCTAGCGTTGCATCCAGCAAAAAAGGCTCTTTAAAAGCAATTTTTTCTAAATCTATCCCAAAAATTTGCGCTAAATCGTTAGAATTTTCATAAAACACAAGCTTCCCAAGAGACTTTTTACAAAAAGTATGCCCCTCCACACTCTTTGGCAAAATCGCAATTTCTTTTTCTTTTAGCAATAAAATAGGCTTTAGCTTGTCTTTAATATAGGCTTCATAGCTCCCGTGCCAACTAATGTGATCTTGTGAGAGTGGCAGCAAAAGATACAAGCTAGGCTTTGCTAGATTTGTATAATGGAGTGTAAAAGAGCTTGTTTCTAGCACCCAAAGTGGAGAATTAGAATCCAATTTTGCTAAGGGAGTTCCAATATTTCCGCCACTTTGAGCGTTTAGATGTGCTAGCAAATGTGTTAGCATTTGTGTGGTTGTTGTTTTACCATTTGTGCCACTAATCCACACAGAAGAAGGCATTGTATGGGCAAAAAAATCATATTCACTTAAAAGGCGCATTTTAGAGTATTTTCTAGCAAAAAAACGCGCTGTTTGCACCATTGTGTTATTTGGTGGAATCCCTGGGCTTACGAGAATTGTCGCATCAAATTGCGTAGATAAAATCTCTGATAGATACGCGCTAGGATACAATGCATTATCAAATTCATCGTAACTTAACGTTTTAAAACTATCATCAAAAACCAAAAGCGGCGCGTAAGATTCCGCAATTGCACGATTTGTCCCTCCAAACCCTAAGAGTATCAGCATAACAATTCCTTTAGCGCAGTTTCAAACTCAAAAGCGCAATTAAATTACTCATTAACGCCACAATCCAAAAACGCACGATAATCTTACTCTCACTTAAACCCTTCTCTTCAAAATGATGGTGCAAAGGTGCCATTAAAAAAATTTTCTTACCCCGCGTTTTGTAACTTCCAATTTGTAAAATCACAGACAAAGCTTCCACTACAAAAATAAATCCAATCAAAAATAAAAGAATCTCATTTTTAGAAACAATCGCCATATACGCGATAAACCCCCCAAGACTAAGGCTTCCGCTATCTCCCATAAAGACTTGTGCTGGGTGGCAGTTATACCACAAAAAACCAATCAAAGCCCCAATTAACGCTGCAGATAAAATCACAAGCTCCCCACTATCTAGCACCTTTGGATAGAGTAAATACGCACTAAGTCCGCTATGTCCAGCCACATACACAAATACACTCAAAGAAGTTAGCGCATAAATTGATGGAATCGCAACTAAGCCATCTAAACCATCTGTTAAATTCACCGCATTGCTTGTTGCCACAAACACAAGTGTCCAAAATAAGATTCCAAACACTCCCCAATCAAACAGAGCATTCTTAAAAAAAGGTAAATAAAACTCTGTATTTAAGGTCGTCCAATACAATGCTAAAGAAAGTAAAAAACTCATAAAAATCTGTAAATAAAGCTTTTTTCTTGCCGACATTCCTGCGTTTTTATTCTGCGAGATTTTAGAATAATCATCACTTATGCCAAGAAATGCAAAAAGAAGTAGCGTAGCAATCCCTAAAAGCACATAAATATGTGTAAGTTTTGCACATAATAAAGTGGCAAGCAAGGTTGTGCTCACAAAAACGATTCCACCCATTGTGGGCGTGTTTGCCTTTTCTTGATGATTTTTGGGAGCAAACTTTGAAATAGGCTGATTTGCTTGCTTATTTTGAGCCCACAAAATGTAATAAGGCATTATAAAAATCGTCAAAAGCAATGCAATAAAAAACGCAATAGCTGAACGCACCGTGATATACTGGAACAAATTAATATCAAAAAACGCATAAAGGTAGTAAAGCATAAATCTAGCACTTATAAATGAAATTTTAGGAAAAATTTAGATAGGATTCTACCTAAAATAACTTTAAAACTAGGAAATTCTTAAATGAAAACCCTTTTAATCATCACCGATGGAATTGGCTTTAATGTTAATCCCGACTTCAACGCTTTTTTTCACGCCAAAAAGCCAACTTATGACAAACTTTTTAAAGAAGTGCCTTATGGTATGATTGAAACCTTTGGTTTGTCTGTGGGCTTACCAGAAGGGCAAATGGGGAACTCTGAAGTGGGGCATATGAGCTTAGGAAGTGGAAGAATTTTGTATCAAGATTTAGTCAAAATTAACAAGGCAATAGAAAATGGAAGTTTAATGCAAAACAAAGCCCTAGATTCCATTAAAACTTGTAAGAGAGTGCATTTAATTGGATTAATGAGTGATGGCGGGGTGCATAGCCACTTAAATCATATTTTAGCCCTTGCAGAAGGATTGCAATCGCAATGTGAAGTGTTATTGCATTTAATCACCGATGGGCGTGATGTCTTACCAAAGACTGCTCCAAGCTTTTTAAATGAAGTAGAAAAAGCAATACAAGGCAAAAATATCCGCATTGCAAGCCTTAGTGGGCGTTATTTTGCAATGGATAGGGATAATCGCTGGGAGAGAGTAGAGCTTGCCTACAACACAATCGCGCTTGGTGAAAATCCACAAAATACAAGCCTAAAAGAATATTTGCAAGCACAATTTGCAAAAGAAATCTTTGATGAATTTATTGAACCTGCGAGCTTTAATGGCTATGATGGAATCCAAAAAGAAGATGGAATCGTTTTTGTAAATTTTAGAAGCGATAGGGCAAGAGAGATTGTAAGCGCATTAGGAAATGTAGAATTTAGTGGATTTATGCGCAAAAACTTTACTAAAATTCCACTTATTACAATGACGCCTTATGATAAAACATTTAATTTTCCTATTCTTTTTCCAAAAGAGAGCATTAAAAACACCCTTGCTGAAGTGATTTCTAAGCATAATTTACGCCAATTCCACACCGCAGAAACAGAAAAATATGCCCATGTTACTTTCTTTTTTAATGGGGGAATAGAAGAGCCATACCCTAATGAAACGCGCCTTTTGGTGCCTTCACCAAAGGTTAAAACTTACGATTTACAACCACAAATGAGCGCAAAAGAGGTTGGCGATGCGGTTTTAGGTGCAATGGAGAGCGGATATGATTTTATTGTTGTAAATTTTGCAAATGGCGATATGGTAGGACATACAGGAAGCTATGAAGCAGCAATTAAAGCCGTAGAAGCGGTGGATTTTGAACTAGGCAGAATCTACACAAAGGCGCAAGAGCTTCATTATGGTTTTATCCTAACAAGCGATCACGGAAATTGTGAAGCAATGAAAAATGAAAAAGGCGAACCACTGACTAATCACACCATAGGAAGTGTTTGGTGTTTTATCGCTGCTAATGGCGTAAAAAGCGTAAAAAATGGAGGTTTAAACAACATTGCTCCAAGTGTTTTAAAACTAATGGAATTAGAAATTCCAAATGAAATGGACGCACCGCTTTTTTAGATTTTTCACTAAGATTTAAACAAAAATATACAAAGCATTATGTATAATCTTACATTTTAAGTTCACTTTTAAGGGCGATGATGACACAAGAAGAATTAGATGCATTGCTAAATAGCGATATTGACGCTACTGAAGAGCCAGAACCTGTGCAAAGCCAAGAAGAGCCAAAGCATTCAGATCCAACTATTGAAAGCGGAGCAGTAACTGCTGACGATTTTAAAATCAACCAAGATGTGAGTTGGCCTCCACCGCCTCCGACAACAGAACACAAAGTTGTGCATCAACTTGATGATGTAACGCGTGATTCAGAGATTAAAGCCACAGAAATGTTTGACAAACTGGAGAGCATTAACAATCTAGGCGCAGATATTGAAGATGCTTTTGGAAAAATCCAAGATTTCATTAACTCCCAAGAAGAATTGCTTCAAAAACTCCACGCAAAATTCCCAGATTTTCACACTTTTAGTGAAAAACTAGAAGAGATTGCTAACATTAAAGCAAACGCGCAAAAAATCTCTGACTCCTTACAAGAAATCTCAATGGCTTCTTTAGATGCAATGGAGAGTATGCAATACCAAGACATTCATCGCCAAAAGATTGAACGCGTTATTAATGTAATGCGCGCGCTCTCACGCTATATGAGCTCTTTATTTGAAGGCAAGATTGAAGATAGCAAGCGCGTAAGCTCGGCTGTGTATATTCAAGGAGATTCCGCGGATAATGTGATGCACACAGATGATATTGAAGCATTGATTGAAAAATTTGGCACAAATTAATGCGTCTTCCAGAACTTCTTTCGCCCGCTGGAAATCTTAAAAAACTAAAGATTGCCTTAGAATACGGAGCAGACGCTGTTTATGGAGGTGTCAGCCATTTTTCTTTGCGCAATCGCTCAGGCAAGGAATTTGATTTTGAAAGCTTTAAAGAAGGTGTGGATTACACACATTCTAAAGGTAAAAAAATCTATGTTACCATTAATGGTTTTCCTTTCAACTCCCAATTAAAACTTCTTCAAACCCATATTGAAAAAATGGCTTCCTTAAAACCTGATGCTTTTATTGTCGCAGCACCGGGAGTTGTGAGATTAGCACGCCAAATTGCTCCAGAGATTCCAATCCATCTCTCCACCCAAGCAAATGTTTTAAATGTGCTAGATGCGCAAGTGTTTTATGATTTAGGAGTGAAGCGCATTGTTGCGGCAAGGGAGCTTAGCTTAAAAGATGCTATTGCCATTAAAAAAGCGATTCCGACTTTAGAACTAGAGATTTTTATCCACGGCTCAATGTGTTTTGCGTTTTCTGGGCGTTGTTTAATCTCTGCTTTGCAAAGTGGAAGAGTGCCAAATCGTGGGAGTTGCGCTAATGATTGTCGCTTTGATTATGAATATTATGTGCGAAATACTGAAAATGATGAGCTTGTGCGTTTTAGCGGCAAAGAAATCTATGCAAGAAACCCCGATAATGGCGTAATGATGCGCTTAGAAGAGGAAGAGGGAGTAGGGACACATATTTTTAATTCCAAAGATTTAAATTTAGCAGAGCATATTCCTACGATTTTAGAATGCGGTGCTATTGATTCTTTAAAGATTGAAGGGCGGACAAAATCCGCATATTACGCAGGAATTACAGCTTTTGCTTACAGAGCAGCACTAGATGATTATGCCAAAGGTGCATTTGTAGAGCAGAAATACACACAAGAGCTTGATACGCTAAAAAATCGTGGCTTTAGCGATGGCTACATTATCCACCGCCCTTATGAGAAGTTAAACACACAAAATCATTTTACTGCCATTAGTGAAGGGAGCTATCAAGTTAATGCTGAAGTTAGTGAAGATGGCAAAAGTGCGCTTTGTCGCCACACAATCCGCCCCAATGAGCCAAAAGAAATTATAAGCGCGCAGCTAAATAGCATTAAGGATTGCAAAAATGAAATTGGAGAGATTTTTACCAAAGATGGCAAGAAGTATCTAAAACTTTTTAAAATCCTTTTAGAAAATGGAAAAGAGCTAGAATCTATCCATAGTGGCAATGAAAATCCTTTCTTGCTCCCCTTTCCACTTCCCCCTTTTAGCTTTTTAAGACAGAGGGTTTAAGCTAAAAACCCATTCTTAAAACGCACATAATTTTGTGCAGACTCCTTAATAAGTGCAACTTCTTCATCTTTAAGTTCTCTTACCAATTTTGCAGGATTACCAAGTATTAAAGAGCGTGATGGGAATTTCTTGCCCTTTGTTACCACACTTCCAGCCCCAACAATGCTATCTTCTTCAATCACAGCCCCATCCATTACCACAGCATTCATCCCCACCAAAACACGATTTTTCAACACACAAGCGTGGATTACACAATTATGTCCTATGGTTACATCATCGCCAATTTCTACAGGATAGCCATTATCTAGCACATTACCTTGCGCATCGTAGGTTTTATGCCATACATGCAGTGTTGTTAAATCTTGAATATTTGTGCGTTTCCCAATTTTTATGGAATTAACATCACCTCTAAGCACGCAATTAAACCAAATGCTAGAATCTTGCCCAATCTCTACATCACCAATCACCTTAGCACCCTCAGCAATCAGCACATTTTCCGCAATCTTTGGTATTTTATCTTTAAACTTTATCAGCATAATAAATCCTTCCATTTAAAAATTTCTAAATAAATCAAAGAATTGCTTTAAAAATCTTTAATAACAATCCCAACCAAAAAGGCTTTTATTTGTATCAAGTTGCGTGATAGAATCTCTCTCTTGTTGTGTCAAGCTAAAGTCAAAAAGTGTGAGATTTTCTTGCAGTCGCTTTAGACTTGAAGCCTTTGGGACAATACTTATTCCTTTATCTAGCAGAAATTTTAGGGCAATTTGTGCAGTGCTTTTATGGTGAGTGTTGGCGATACTTTGTAAAGTCTTGTTTGTAAAAATGCCATTTCTCCCACAAGCCAAAGGACTCCACGCTTGCAAGTGAATATTTTTAGATTCTAAAAATTTTTGCAATGTGTGCTGTTGGAAGAAAATATGTGCTTGGACTTGATTTAGCACAGGCTTAACACGCACAGAATCTAAAAAATCCTCCAAAAATCTGCCATAAAAATTTGAGATTCCAATCGCACGGGTAAGCCCCTTGCGATAAGCCTCTTCGCAGGCTTTATACATCTTCTTAGCATTTACATAAGACCCGTGGATTAAAAGCAAATCTACATATTCTAGCCCTAGATTTTGCAAACTCTGCTCTATGCTTTGCCACGCTCTTTTATAAGACATATTAGATGAAAGCTTTGTAGTGATGAAAAGCTCATTTCTTTGCAATGGGCGGCTTAAATCGTTTGTATGCAAATTAGAATCTTTTAGACTTTGCGTAGCTAGAGCTTTGCCCACTTCCTTTTCATTCTCATACATTTGTGCGGTATCAATTAGCTTGTATCCAATTTGCAGGGCGTTTTGTATTATCTCTATGCCCTTTTGTCCCTGCAGTTCATAAGTCCCAAGCCCAATGTTAGGCATTTTTATGCCATTGTTGAGAGTGATATATTGCATTGTTTTTCCTTTAATTCCCCTCATTGTTATCAAGCAATGTTTGAAGCACATCAGCTATGCGTTTAGATTCTGCACTTTGTGTGGTGCTAAGACGCAAAAGTGGCAAATGATGCTTTTTGCAAATGCTATCTTTAAGCCTATCGCGATTTAGCTGCTTATGCGTATGGTGAAACGCATAGCCATCAATCTCAACAGCAAGCAGGGGGGCTTTATCCATAATATGATAGATGATAAAATCAAAATGCGTGAGTGGATTTTGTGCATAGAGCTTTTCTTCTTGTGTGAGAGTTTCATCTATTTTAATGACTTTAGCAAGGGGTATATGTGGCAAAACATCAAGGCTATGGTAGGAATCTTGCTGGAGTATATCTTTGATAAAAGCAAAGGCAATATTTTCTGAATCAAATTGTGAGATACGCCTTTTGCCCTTGAGATACAATGCCCTTGCTTGTGCATTTGCTTTATAGAGTAAATCAAAGATTGAATAAATTTTGCTCTCTATAGGCTTGGCACTTTGATAAGTAATATAGCGGATAAAGTCATTGATATTTGTGTTTTGTTTATGACACACATCATAAGATACGATGAGTTTTAGCTGTTTTTTAGCTCGTGTAATGGCGACATTTAGCATTTTGCTATCATCGATAAAATCATTGCTTTGATTATCGGTAGTTGCGATGATGATAAGGTCTTTTTCTCTGCCTTGGTATTTATGCACGGTGTCTGCTTCAATCTCGCCAACTGCATTTTGCAGCCGCGCTTTTTGCTCATTATAGGGTGTAATAATGCCTATTTCTTGTGGCTCTATGGTGGTGTTTGGCAGAATTTCATTGGCAATAATGTCAATTTCTCTTTGATTATAATGCCCTCTTGCGTGATTTCCAGCAGGGCTAACATACGCTTCTAGCACATTTGCTTCCCCATTATCTTCGCTTAAAATGACAAGCTCGCTGCCATAAAACTTTTGATTGCAAAAATTGATGATTTTAGGGTGGCAGCGATAATGCTCTTTAAGCAAAACTCTAGGAGCATTTGGCAAAACACTACACACAGAGCTTAGGAAAGAGTGCTGCATATAGTCATAATGTGGAGGTATTTTATAGCGTGTGGTAAGCTCTTGGATTTGTTGAGACATCGTAGGGTCTATCACATTTGGCAGCTGCTTTGTGTCTCCTACAATCACAATATTTCTAGCCACACTTAGAGCTAAAACACCTGTTACCAAATCTACCTGCGAGGCTTCATCAATGATTAAATAATCAAAGAGAAAATCTCGCCCAAAGCAATTTTTGATAGCGTGTGTGGTGCTAAAAATTATAGGATATTCATCGCAAAACTGCTCCGCATTAGTCAAAAGATCTTTTTCGCTAAAAATGGGTCTTTGCGTGTGGCTGCCATATCTAATCCGCAAAGATTCTTGTAAAAGGGTTAAGGAATATTCTTGTAAATGCTCTAGGGTCTGTGTATCGCGTAATATTTCTAACCGCTTTGTATCGTGCGTGAGTATTTCTCTAGCAGTAGCGATGCTTTGCATATAATAGGCATATTCAAAATGCTGGATAATATCTTGCAGGGGAAGTTTATAAAAAGTAAAATTTCCAATGCGTTGTATTAAGAAAAGTTTGCATACAAGTAAAAAATATCGCCAGCCTTTTGGGGTGTTTTCAAGAGCAATTTTTGTCTTTAACAAAAGAGTAGAATCCTTCTGCAAAAGTGTTAAAAAATGTGGTCGTATCGTTAAGTTTTCTTGCATTGTAAAATGGTGAAATTCTAGCTCTAATGCACTAAGCATAGTCTTTTGTTTTGCGATTGCATTTTGCAAAGTAAAGATTTCTTGTGCTTGTATATTGAGCTTTTTGATAGCTTGGATAAGGGTATCTTTCCTTTCTTGTGTAATAGATTGTGCAAAATCTGGGTAGGTATGTGATTGATTCTGTAAAAACTGCTTGATATTATCTTTTTTGCCAAGTTTTGCACATAAGTATGTTAAGCCATATTTTTCTAACTTCATAAAAACATTATCCGTGGCAGCATTATTGTTAGAAACCACGGCTACATTTTTTCCAAGAAATAGACTATTTGCAATGATGTTTAATATGCTTTGTGTTTTACCTGTGCCGGGTGGTCCTTCTATGATACTTATTTGAGATTCTAGAGCATTGCAAATTGCTTGGAATTGTGAGGCATTTAAGCCAAATGGCGAAAGTATGGGAGCATTTATCTCATTAGTCCTATGCGGCTGACTTGGGTGTAAATAATTGCTCAAAACACTCTCTTTTACTAACATATCTATTTTATTGTATGCTCTTGATAGAAGCGATTCATTATCTTCATTTTTTACCCCCACGATAGTAGCCAACTCTTTGCAATACAAAAACACATTAGCATTACTGCTTTTTACATTTGGTAATAGTATTGCTGTTTCTAGCAATTTTGTTGTCCCATTGTCAAAAAATATTTTGCAATATTTTTCAAAAATAAGAGCAAATTTAGCATTATAAATACCAAGCTTCTCTGGCTTTGTGTGTCTTTGTGGATTTGTAAGAAAGATAACTTTATCGTATTTATAAGTATAGGTTTTTGCCGTATTAGCAAATGTGATGCGCCATACATCATCTTGCTTTTTTATACTTGCAATAGATTCTGTTTTATCTTCACCATTAAGTATAATCAAAAACTTTGTGCTATCCATAAATGCTCCATAATAAGTTTATGATATTATAAGATAAAATATTACACCACAACCACCCCTTGCATTTCACTCTCATAATCTTCTTGTATCTCAACAAAGGGGAGTTTATACTTTTTGCATTGCTCTTTTAATGCACTATGTTCTTTTATAAGCTGTTCTTTATTAGCCCCATAAGATTCTTTGCGTTTTATTGTGTAATAATGCTTTAAAATATATTGCTTTGAAAAGATAAGAAACAGCACTTTATAGGTGAAATGGGCTTAGAATCTAGCAAATTTCGCACATTTTTTGGCGTTAAGTATATGCCTTCTAGTATGAGATTTTGCTCATTGCAAGTCTCAATAATGCCTTGCACGATATTCCATAAAAATGCAGTGATTTTAGAATCTTCTTTTGCACTAAAAGGCGGATTCTCTAGCTCCATAATTTTTAGTGATGATGAAAGCCCATTTTTAAATGGTCTAAACTCATATAAGGATAATGATATATTTCAAGTAGCCTTTGTGTTAGAAGTGTTTTGCCTGTATGGCTTTCCCCACCGATTAGAATTATCATAGTTTTGCCTTTCTGTTTTTTGTGTATTTTCTTGTATTATAGTGTGAAAATTTTATACAAAAGGACACAAATGCTAACCAAACTCGCGCTTATCAGCTTAGGTGGTGGTATAGGGGCAGCATTACGCTTTTATGTAGGCTATGGTATTGTACCTATGTTATCAAGCTGCTTGTCAAATCAATATCTGCATTATAGTTTCATAGCGACATTTTGTATTAATATGTTAGCGTGTTTTGGCATAGGGCTATGTGTGTGGCGATGATAAAAGGGCAAGATTCACTCTTATTTGTGTTTCTTACTATCGGTTTGCTTGGGGGCTTTAGCACATTTTCTACCTTTAGCCTAGAAGTGCTAAATCTCTTGCAAAATCATTTTATTTTTACTGCGATACTTTATGTGCTACTCTCCAATGTATGTGGAATCTTATGTGTGTATCTAGGCTATGTGTTTAAGGGCTAGATTCTACAAAGCTTTAAGATTCTAGCCTTTCACATACTTTTGCAAATGTGCTTTATATTCGCTTATGTATCGCTCTATTTGCGGATTTTTCACCACATCATTACACATAAAAATGGGCAACCACTCCATACCACAAAACTCGTGTGCCTTGCGTAAGTGCAAATACACGCCTTCCACCCCCACGCCTTCAAAAAAGCCATTAGACTCTATAAAGGCTTCTTTTGGGGCATTCCAAGTTACACTTAGCATTACTTTTTTATCCTGTGCTAGTCCGCCACTGCCATATTTTAAGCTCTCATTTGCACGACTTCGCCTATCATTTGCAAACAAAATAGAAACACCGCTAAGATACACTTCATCAATATATTTTTTCACAATCCAAGGCTCACCCATCCACCACGCAGGCATTTGATAAATAATAAGGCTAGATTCTTTAATCTTTGCTATCTCCTCTTGTGGTGTGTAGCCTTTATCAATGATAGTCTCTAGCACCTTGTAGCCCTTAGATTCTAAAAATTCCTTTGCCACACTTTGCAAAGTGCCATTAAGCCTTGTGCCATCATTGCCAAACTTTTTACTGCCATTTATAAGTAGTGCTTGCATATCTAATCCTTTTGTATAATTTGCGTGATATTATAAAGCCTGACACTTGGTGTCTGTCAAGGGGGGATTTAATAAAAATTACAAAATATGACTCTTACCCCTTATGCTTTGGCAATGTAATATGTTATTCCTCCCTATCCTTAGAATCTGGCGGACATTGATAGGCTGTATTGTTTGGGTTTAAATAGTCAATGCCTGTTTTTATCATCTCGTTGTAAAAGGCGATTTTTGTCTTTATTTTTTTATGTGCAGTATGCAGAATCTCAAGCTCTTTGTTTAGCAAATCAAAATGCCGCTCTAATAGCTCTTTTCTCTCTTTAGCAGTCTCTATGCCACCACTTGTAAGCTTGATATAGTGCTTAATATCATTGATACTCATACCGCAACTTCTTAGGCAATCCACCCATTCCACCCACACAATATCACTTTTTGCAAAGTAACGCACCCCATTTTCATCTCGCTCTACAAAGGGGAATAGCCCCTTATCAAGCCAAAATCTAATCTTTCTTGATGGAATCTTTGTTGCCCTCTCAACTTCTATGATTGTATATGCCATTGTTTTTCCTTGGTCCCGCTACAACTTTCCATCTCTTCTAAATCTAAATATTGTAGAATCTTTGCTTCACAAATTGCTTTTTTCTCTTCAAATTCTTTTGATTTTTCTTGTAATTCTTGCGTGCTTAAATTTCCATTATAGAGTAGATTTTCCAAGGCTTTAAGTTCTGTTTCTAGGGCTTCAATTTCTTGGGGCAAAATCTCTAAAAGTCGCTTTTCGTGATAGCTTAGTTTTGTTTTCTTTTGGGCTTCTTTAGGAGAATTTTTGGGCATAGATTCTTGTTTAGATTCCAACTCTAGCTTCGCATATTCCCTTAGCTCGCTTTGAATCTCTAAATACTCGCTAAAGCTTCTGTGTGATTCCACAATCTCACCATTCCCCTTAAACACATACAAGCATTTTGCGATTTTATCCACAAAATAGCGGTCGTGGCTCACAAAAAGAATTGCCCCCTCAAAACTCTGTAAATACTCTTCTAAAATATTAATAGTAGGAATATCCAAATCATTTGTAGGTTCATCTAAAATCAAGCAATCATAAGCCTTTGTAAAAAGCAATGCCAAAGCAACGCGATTCTTTTCCCCACCGCTTAATGCGCGAATTTTCTTATCTAAAAATTCCTTAGGAAACAGGAAGTTTTTAAGATAGCCAAAAATGTGCATACTCTTGCCACGCACTTCAATATGATCCCCTCCAAAAGGACAAAAAGTCTCTAGCAAATCCTTGCTATCATCTAGCATTTCTCTGTGCTGGTCAAAATAGCCAATTTTAACTTCACCTCGTTCAATACTCCCACCACTTGGCACAACACTCCCTAAAAGCATTTTTAATAGCGTGGATTTCCCAGAGCCATTACGCCCAACAATAGCGATTTTATCGCGCTGTAAAATCCTAGCACTAAAATCTTTAATCAAGGTCTTGCCATCAATCTCCTTGTGTAAATGCTTCATCTCAAAAAGCATTTTTTTGCGATTTACCCCTTCTTCTTGATTAAACGCCTTGCGTTCTCTCTCAAGCTCCAAAGTCATTTTGCGAATAATTGAAGGATTGGTTTTTGCCACTTTTCGCATTTCCATAATACGCTCTTTTCGTCCTTCATTGCGCTTAACTCTTGCACGAACGCCACGCGCTAGCCATTCTTCTTCAGCCTTTAGGTGCTTTAAAAGTGTCTCATGACTTTTAGCAAGGCTTAAAAGCAAGGCTTCCTTTTGGCGTAAATACTCACTATAACCGCCCTTAAAACTTCTAATCTTGCCCTCTTCAACCTCCACAACACGGGTAGCAATTTTATCAATAAAATACCTATCATGGCTAATAAACACAAGCGTAAAGTTCCCACGCATTAGCATTTCTTCTAAAAACTCCACCATTTGCACATCTAAGTGGTTTGTTGGCTCATCAAGCAGCAAAATATCAGGCTTGTGTAAAAGCAAACACGCTAGAGCAACGCGCTTTTGCTCCCCACCACTTAGTAAATTCACATAACGATCTTGTAAATCTTCTAATTCAAAGGTTTCTAACACCTGCTTGATTTTAGATTCCATATCCCAAGCATTGTGATGGTCTAAAAAACTCGTAAGCTTGGCGTATTCTTCTAAAAGCATCTTATCATTTGGCGCATTTTCAAGCATTTTTCCAACTTCTAAATACCGCTTTTTTGCGAAGTTTTGCTCACTTAGGGCTTCAATAATTGCTTCTTTAGTGGTTTGTCCAGCTTTAAAATCTGGTTTTTGGATTAAATGTTTTAACTCCAAATTTCCCTCTAAAATCCTAATCCCATCATCGCTTTCTAACTCCCCGCTTAAAATCTTAAGAAGTGTGGATTTTCCCGCACCATTACGCCCAACAATCGCCACGCGTTCGTTTTCTTCAATATGCAAAGATACATCTTGCAAGATTGCCTTATAATCGTATTGTTTAGAGACATTTTGTAGTGAGATATTAGCCATTTTTTTTCCTATTTTGCGCACTTTTATATAACCAAAGCACAAAGCAAAATGCCCCAATTAGCAAGGATAAAAGTTGCCCTTGTGTTAGCCAGCCAAAAGCAATGAAGCCTAGTTGAGAGTCTGGCTCTCTAAAAAACTCCGCTAAAAAGCGCATTAAAGAATATAAGATTCCATATAAGATTCCAATTTCCCCTACAAAGCGTGCCTTTTTGCGATAAAAATACAAAATAACAAATACCACAATCCCTTCTAAAAACGCTTCATACAGCTGGCTTGGGTGGCGCAAGACTCCATCAACCAAGATTCCAAAACTACTTGTTGTTTCTCTTCCTATAAGCTCTTGATTTAAGAAGTTTCCAATCCGCCCAAACACATATCCTAGCGGAATACTAAGCCCTGCTAAATCCATAAACAGCCAAAAATTGACTTTTTTAACCTTTGCAAACAACACTGAAGCAATCAAAAATCCAATCACCGCCCCGTGATAGCTCATTCCGCTGATTCCTACAAACTCACCATTTGTATCAAAGGGATTAAAAATTTGCCAAGGATTTGTAAGATAATAGCTTGTATAAGGGTCATAAAAAATAATATACCCAAGCCTAGCACCCAAAATCACACCAATTTCAACCCAAATAAAATAACTATCAAGCAGTGCATTTGTAATAGGATAGGAATCCTTTTTCACAAGCCACTTTGCTACAACAAGAGCTAGTAAAAGGGCTAGCACATACATTATTCCATACCAATGCACTAAGATTCCAAATACACTAAAAGCAACAGGATCAAAATGGCTATAAAGGCTATTCCACATATTCATCTTAACTTCCATTTTCTAATTCAAAAAATGTATGCAGTCCAAAACGATGCAGACTATCATATAAATAAGGGCTAGTAATTAAAAAATGGAATTTAAAACCATCTTTTCGTGCAAGTTTTAGCAAATAGCCAAGAATATAGAAATTTATCTCTCTTGCTTGTGGAATTTTAAAATACACCTCTAATTCTCTGGCTTCTTTACGCTTTTCTAAAAGTGCTTTTAAGTCATTATAGTCGCTAATTTCTTTGATTTTTCCATGTAAAATATAAACATTTTCATCAATTTGTTCTATACGCAAAACTCACCTTTAAAGTAAATGGCGCATTTTAGCAAAAAACGCTATAATCTCGGCTTTAGTTTTCACAAAGGGTGTGTATGAAACAACTCTCATTAGGAATAATTGGCTTAGGCGTTGTTGGTAGCAGTGTTGCAAAAATTTTAAAAGAAAACCAAACCTTAATTGCAGCGCGCGCAGGCTGTGCAATCCACGTCAAAAAAGGTGCGGTAAAAGATCTTTCAAAAAGTCGTGAAATTTTTGATTTCCCAATCACTAATGATGTCAATGAAATCCTAGATGATCCTGAAATTGATATTGTAGTGGAGCTTACAGGTGGAGTGGAAGCTCCCTTTGAAATTGCAAAAAAAGCCCTAAGAAACTCTAAAGCTTTAGTTACCGCAAATAAAGCAATGCTAGCCTATCACCGCTACACACTCCAGCAAATTGCTGGGGATTTACCCATAGGCTTTGAAGCAAGTGTGGCAGGTGGAATCCCTATCATTAAAGCCTTGCGCGATGGCTTAGGAGCAAACCATATCTTAAATATTCGCGGAATCATTAATGGCACTTGCAATTACATCTTAACCAAAATGAAAGATTTTGGTGTAGAATTTGATGAAGTGCTAAAAGAAGCCCAAAAATTAGGCTATGCAGAAGCAGATCCAAGCTTTGATATAGGCGGTTTTGATGCAGCGCATAAGCTTTTAATTTTAGCAAGCATTGCCTATGGGATTGACGCACGCCCTAATGATATTTTAATTGAAGGAATCACACAAATCACGCAAGAGGACATTGCCTTTGCTAAAGAATTTGGTTACCATTTAAAACTTTTAGGCATTGCCAAAAAAGATGGGGATTTTATAGAATTACGCGTGCATCCTACTTTCTTGCCAAAAGATGCGCTATTAGGCAAGGTTGATGGCGTGATGAATGCCATTAGTGTTGTTGGTGATTATGTAGGAGAAACGCTATATTATGGGGCTGGTGCTGGGGGAGAAGCCACTGCTAGTGCCGTGATTTCTGATATTATTGAAATTGCTCGCACCAAAAGCTCCCCAATGCTAGGCTTTAAAACAACAAGTGGTGTATTAAAACTAAAGCCAATTGAAGCAATCACTAGCGCGTATTATTTGCGCATTTTGGTGCTTGATAAACCAGGTGTTTTAGCGCAAATTGCTAAAATTTTTGGTGAAGTTGGAATCTCTATTGACACATTTTTACAACGCAACGACAAGCACCACTCCACCTTGCTACTCTCCACGCACACTTGCACAGAAGCAGACATTAAATGTGCAATAGATCGTATAAGCACGCTTGAAGTTGTGAAAGCACCGCCTGCAATGATTCGCATTGAAAAATAAAAACACTGCAAACACCACACAAAAGGGTAAAGAAGCCGAAGACTTTGCTTGTGCGTTTTTAGAAAATGAAGGCTATTCCATAGAAGCACGCAATTTTAACACACGCTTTGGGGAGATCGATATTATCGCCAAAAAAGATGGAATCTTGCATTTTGTGGAAGTAAAAAGCGGAATAGGATTTGAACCAATTTATAATATAACTCCAACTAAAGTTCAAAAAATTATCAAAACCATAGAAATTTATCTAAAAGAATATCACCTAAACTTGCCCTATTGCCTAAGCGCATTGATTTTAAGCAAAACCGCTAAACAAGAAGTCTTTAGCGTGAGTTTTTTGGAAAATATCACACTTTTTTAAACAGAAATTGGCACAAAAAGTTGTGGAATTTTAATCAAATATGCACTTAGATTTTCTACATCGCGCATTGAAAAAATTGGATTCCGTTTAATTCCTACCTTTCTTAAAGGCAAGATTTGAAGCATATTTTGCTGATGATTAAGCCAAAGAATAGGATTTTGCGTGCTTGTATTGTCAATCTCTAACTTTTTGTTGAAGACTTTTGCAATATGTTTATAATAATCTAGTGCTTGTTCGTGATTTTCTTCATTGGGATCAAAATCATACAATAATATTTTCAAGCCTAACTGCGTAGAAAAATCAAAAACAACAGATGAAATTTTCTCTGCTTCTTCTGTAATTTTTGGAAGCACAACGGCACTATGTGTAAGATTATTCAATGTTTGCTCACCAAACTTTAAAAGCGGAATCCCTAAATCCAATAAATATCCACGATAACGCGTAAAACAATATTTCTCTAGCAAGATTAATCCAATATTTTTACTAACCTTGTCCTTTTCAATTAGTGCTTTTAAAGATGTTTTGTGATATTCAATTCTCCAGGAAATTTCCCCAGCATTTAAAAGCGGATGATTTTCAATTTTTTCAATTGTTGCAATATCCGTAGGATTTAAAAAACACACTTCTAAACGCTTGTTTTTAAAGTGCTTAAAAAGCCAGATTGTTTGCTGTAAATAACACTCCAAATCTTTAGAATACAGCAAGTCAAAATATAGCACAACATCGCGCCCAAAGGGAGTTGGGAACTGACCAGATTCTTCTTTGATGCGATGATAAATATCCCAAAGCGTATCAGGTTCTCCTACAAGCAAAAGTGCATCATTGGGCAAAATTGTAGTAGAATATTTTGGCAAAATCAAACCATTATTGCGATAAATTGCAACGATTTTCCACTTCTTTTGCTTAATCACTCCCACGCTTCTATACGCATAAGGGCTTCCAAAAGGCACGCTAACTTGCATAATCTCACCCTCTCCCAAACCAATGCTTTTGGCAGTTTTTGGCACATTTGGAAACTTTTCAAACAAGCGACTACTTAGCAAATGGGTTTCATTTAACATAAGCAGTTGCTTATCACTATGCTCTAGCGGGATCTCCCCTAGCATTGTGATTTGTAGCATTTTGCTATAAGCACGCAGTGTGTGATATACAGCCTCACAATCTTTTATATCATCTAACACCACATAACAATCCGTAATTTCTGGGGTTAGAATTTCTCTAAGTTTATTAGAAGCACTTGGATCAAAATTATAAGTTTGACTCTCTTGCGGGAGGTTTTTTGGTAAAAGGTTGGAATCTAAAGACACAAAAATATATGCATTTTTATCTAAATGTTTTAATGTGAGAGTTGTTAGGAATTCTTTTGCTACAATTCCGTTCAAAATTAAAAGCACTTTTCGCATATATTCCCTTAAACGCGCTAAAATTGAGCGGAAATGTAGCAAAAAAAGGTTGAAAATGGAATTTAATCTACAAAAAACTGACAATAATGCACGCGCTGGAATACTAAAGCTCGCACATGGAGAAGTGCCAACGCCTATTTTTATGCCCGTTGGCACACAAGCAAGTGTTAAAGCATTAGATTTTAATGACCTTTTAGCCCTTAATGCTCCCATAATTTTAGGCAACACTTACCATTTGTATTTACGCCCAAATGATGAGATTATAGCCACACTTGGAGGATTGCATAGCTTTACAAAATTCCCTAGAAACTTCCTAACAGATAGCGGCGGATTCCAAGCCTTTAGCCTAAATTCTAATGTCAAACACCAAGAAGATGGAATCCTTTTTAAAAGCCATATTGATGGTTCAAGACATTTTTTTTCCCCACAAAAAGTGCTAGATATTCAATACAACCTAAATAGCGATATCATGATGATTTTGGATGATTTAGTGGGCTTGCCAGCTAGTAAAGAGCGCATTTTAGAATCCATAAATCGCACAACGAAATGGGCAAAAGATGCAATTACTTATCACAACTTCAAAAAACAAGAAGCTATAGATTGTGGAAACCCTTTAACCAACAATATCTTTGCGATTGTGCAAGGCGGAACAGATAAAGAATTTAGAGAGGCAAGCGCTAGGGATCTGACAAGTCTTGGGGATTTTGATGGTTATGCAATCGGCGGACTTGCAGTAGGCGAACCAAACGCGGAAATGTATGCCACGCTTGATTTTACAACACCCCTTTTGCCAAAGGACAAACCCCGCTATTTAATGGGAGTTGGCACACCACAAGATATTGTAGAAGCAATTGCTAGGGGAGTGGATATGTTTGATTGTGTGATGCCTACGCGCAATGCTAGAAATGGCACGATTTTCACGCATTTTGGGAAGCTTGCGATTAAATCACCTCGCTATAAACTTGATACACAACCCTTAGATCCTAAATGCCATTGCTATACTTGCACAAATCACACGCGTGCGTATTTGCACCATTTATTCCGCGCAGGCGAGATGAGTTACTTCCGCCTTTCAAGCATTCATAATTTAGCCCATTATTTGAATCTTGTAAGAAATGCTAGAGAAGCAATTTTAAAAGGGGAGTTTATGCAGTTTTATAAGAAATTTTATGCAGAACTAGAAAGCTAAACCTGCGATAAATCGCAGATTTAGTTATTTTTTAAAGATTTTATAAAGTGGGCAGTATCCATAAACTGCGCTTAATAGCGGCAATAAAGAAATTAACCACCACCAGCTTTGGCACACAAAACCAAACATAAAATACAGCACCATTGCTAAAATCAAACGGATTGTTTTATCTAAATTACTCATTTTCTCTCCTTTATGCTTTTGCTTTTACCATTGCTTGCATAACCATAGGTTTCATTAAATACACTTTTACAAACCAATTCATCCAGCTCTCTCTTGTAGCCCCAAAGCAAGGCATACTAGGTGCTGTCCCTTCATAATCAAACTCAACCATAACCGCTTTTCCATAGCGTGTTAAAAGTGGGCAAGCTGTGTAACCACTAAACTTCGCTTCTAACGGCTTCCCTTCCAAATGTGCGATAAGATTTTCTGCAATTACAGGATATTGCTTGCGGATACTTGCGCCTGTTTTACCTTTTGGAATCCCAGCACAATCACCGATTGCAAAGATATTTGCAAACTTTTTATGCTGCAGTGTGTATTGATCCACATCCACCCAATTTCCAGCAGTGTGTCCCTTGGTAATCGCAAGCCCTGCTTCTGTAATGAAGTCTGCTGTTTTCATAGGCGGAATCACAAAAAGATAATCATAGGGCTTCTCAACGCGCTCTTTTGCCATTTTTTGCTCACCATTTTCTGTGTAAGGCATAAGTTTTTCAAAAATCGCCACATTGCGCGCAGTATCCACTTCTACAAGCATATGACGCATAGAATAAGGCATTTTGCGTTCAATAAAAAATTGCTCAATCATTTTTGCATGCACTGGGCTTGATAACATTCCAGAACCACCTGTAAATAATGCCATATCCACCTTTTGGCGTGTGCCTTTTGTGGTTGTTAAATCATCAAGCAAGAAGTTGATTTTTTTATTTGCACCACCACATTTAATTGGAGTGTTTGGCTCTGCAAAAATCACTTTTCCACCATCTTTTGCGATTTTTTTAAACATTTCTTGCGCCTTTACTGCGCCATCTGCTGTATAAATACTTGTAACATTTGTGGCAGGATCGTTAATAAACTCTTCGCTTAAGCCCTTGTATTTTTCAAACATATTAAATGTTCCTGTGCCAATAACAAGATAATCATAATTATGTGTTGTACCTGCTGTTGTTGTTAGTGTGTTGGCATCAGGATTAACAGAAGCGACATTTTCCTTAACCCAATTCACTTTGGAATTAATCAAATCTTCTTTTTTATATTCTGTATCCTTTTTATTATAAATGCCACCAGCAATTAGTGTAAATCCGGGTTGATAATACAAAATAGGATCCGCATCAAAAAGCGTAATTTTTGCATTTGGCAAATCATCAACTAATCTTGCAGAGAGTGAAATTCCTCCAAGCCCTGCACCAATAATTGCAATATTTGGTGCTTTGTCTGACTTTGCTTTTGCCTGTGTTGGCACGGCTAAACTTGCACCTCCTAGAGCAATACCCCCAACGCCCATTAACTTCAGCAAATCACGGCGATTTAACTTTTCTTGTTCCATAGATTTTACTCCTTTCATTCAAAACGCTGAAAATTATATCTCATTGCCTTAATGATATTTAAGTAACATTATCACATTTCCTGCTTTAAATGTTTAAAATAAATTAACTTAAAAGCAAAAAGTTACATTTATACACATAATTTTTCAAAATTATGTGTAATTTATTAAAAATAACTTATTCATTTAATAATATTGTTAGAATTAAGAATATTATTATTTTAAGGCTTAGGAATGCACACATTGTTTTGCGCCGCACAAGTTGGGATTGGCGCACAAGAAGTAGAAGTTGAAGTGAGTTTCACGCGCGCTTTGCCATCGTTTTCTATCACAGGACTTGCTGGCAATGCAATCCAAGAATCACGCCAAAGAGTGCAATCCTCACTCTTGGCAAATGGCTTTAAATTCCCACCCCTTAAAATCACGGTAAATCTCTCTCCATCAGACTTACCAAAACAAGGAAGTTTTTATGATTTGCCAATCGCGCTTCTAATTGCTTTATATAACACACTAGATTCTAATTTCTTAGAACCTAATTTACAAGATTCTAAAACACCGCCCAAGCTCTTTGCCTTTGGTGAGTTAGGACTTGATGGTCGCATTAAGGACGCACCAGCAATTTCTCCACTTTTACTATCCTTGCTTAGTGAGACAAAAGGACAAAATCATCTCTTTATTCTTCCAAAAAGCGCCAAAGAGTTTTACTCTAAGATTCCAAATTTAAAAGCCTATTATGCGGAATCCCTAAAAGAAGCCTTAGAGATTTTACAAAATCCTCCCCCCTTAGAGTCCTATGATTCCACCTTGCCCTTTGAAAATTTTACAATTCAAAAACAACGCTACTATTACACGCAAGATTTCCCCCTAGATTTTCACTCTATCATCGGACAAGAGCGTGCTAAACGCGCCGCACTAATTGCTGCTTGTGGATTCCATAATATCCTTTTTGAAGGGAGTGCTGGGAGCGGCAAGAGTATGATTGCTTCAAGAATTCCGTATGTTTTGCCCCCTTTAACCTTAAATGAAATGCTCCAACTTGCTGTAACTTCGCTTAAAATAACTCCCCACCGTCCCTTTAGAAATCCACACAACAGCGCGACAAAAGCAGCGATTTTAGGGAGTGCCGTAGGACAAAGTATAAAGCCCGGTGAAATAGGGCTTGCAAATTTGGGCGTGTTATTCTTTGATGAGCTTCCGCATTTTCCAAAAAGCATTTTAGAATCCCTAAGAGAGCCTTTACAAAACTACCATTTCACAATCTCACGCTCACAAGCAAAAATCACTTATCCTACCGATTTTATGTTTGTAGCAGCGATGAATCCTTGCCCTTGCGGGAATCTCTTAAGTCTTAACAAAGAATGCCGTTGTAATCAGAAAGAAATCAACGCCTATAAATCCAAAATTTCAGAACCCTTTTGGGATCGCTTAGATTTGTTTGTAACAATGCAAGAAAACGCGCATTTAGAATCTAAAACAACCGCGCATCGCATAGATTCTAAGACCTTGCAAAACCAAGTGCTAAATGCTTTTAGATTCCAAAAAGCGCGTAAGCAAAGTTGCTTTAATGCAAGGTTACAAGGCATAGAATTTGAACGCTTTTGCTCCCTTGAATACAACGAGCAAGAAGTCTTAGAAAAAGCAATCCAAAAATTTGGAATCTCAAAGCGTGGAAGTGATAAAATCTTACGCGTAGCAAGAAGTATCGCAGACTTAGAAGAAAGCACACAGATTCAAAAATCGCATTTGCTAGAAGCGCTAAGTTTTCGCCGCATTTAAAAAAATTCATATAAACTTTATCTTATAATGCGCCAAAAATTTAAGGCTTTATGAATTTTATGCTTTCTAAATTAAAATTTATTCTCTCAAACCACGATCGGCGTTATATTTATGGGCTTTTACTTCTGTCTTTGCTTGTGTCTTTAATAGAGCTTATAGGAATCTCCGCTATTGCACCTTTTATGGCTATAGCAAGCGATTTTACCTTGATTGAAAGCAAACCTTACTTTGCCTTTATTTACGAAATTTTTAGATTCCAAAATCCAAGAGATTTTGTAATTGCTTTTGGTGTGGCATTGCTTGTGTTTTATGTCTTTAGAAGCCTTATAAATCTGTTGTATCAGCATTTATTAGCTCGCTTTACCTTTGGGCGTTATTATCTCATTGTGGGGCGACTTTTTAGGAATTATTTGGGGCTAAATTATGAAGAGTTTATTACAAAAAATACAAGCTATTTAACAAAAACAATCACCACAGAAGCCCATAACTTCACTATTTTGCTAGCAGCGGCTTTGTTTATGACTTCAGAAGTTTTTGTGGTGCTTTTAATCTATGGCACGCTTTTGTTTGTGAATTTTAAAATCACTTTGGGTTTAACGCTTATGTTAGCACTTTTTGGATTCCTTATGGCACGCATTATCACCTTAAAAATTAAAAAGCAAGGGAGAGAGAAAGAAGCACATCAAAAAGGATTTTTTGAAACCTTAAGTTCAAGCTTTGGAAACTATAAAATCATCAAACTCCAAAGCGATGATAGCGCGATTATGCAAACCTTTTCAAGCTCCCTTTGGGGATACTCTCTGGCAAATATCAAAAACCAAACATTCTTCCACATTCCGCGCCTTTTGCTTGAAGCATTAGGTTTTTGTATGATGATTGCTGTGGTGCTGTATCTTTTTATCAAAGATTCTAGCAATGTTACAAGCTATCTTCCCTTGCTGTCAATGTATGTTTTAGCTCTTTATCGACTTTTGCCATCTATTAATCGCATTTTAGATTCCTATAATAAAATTATTTTTAACTTCCGCTCCCTTGAAATCATCTATCAAGATTTAAACGCAAAAATCAAGGATTTAGGCGATGAAAAGATAGATTTTAAAGAGCAAATTACCCTAGAAAAACTCTATTTTGGCTACCAAAATAAGCCTATTTTAAAAGATATTAACCTAAGCATTAAAAGAGGCGAAAAAGTCGCTTTTATCGGCGAATCTGGGAGTGGTAAAAGCACACTTGTTGATATAATCATCGGCTTATTAAGCCCAAAAGAAGGTAAAATCCTAGTAGATAGTACAGAAATTAACGCAAATAACCTTAAAAGCTGGCGTTCAAAAATCGGCTATATCCCACAAAATGTTTATCTCTTTGCTGGAAGTGTGGCAGAAAATGTCGCTTTTGGGCGTGATTTTGATGAAGAAAAAATCATTGCTGTGCTAAAGAGTGCAAACATTTATGACTTTTTAATGCAAAAAGAAGGACTTGATACACAAGTGGGCGATGGCGGAATCGCATTAAGCGGTGGTCAAAAACAACGCATTGCCATTGCGCGCGCACTTTATGGCGAACCTGAAGTTTTGGTGCTTGATGAAGCCACAAGCGCACTAGATTCCCAAGTGGAAGCTAAGATAATGGAGGAGATTTATAAGATTGCTACAAACAAAACGCTACTCATTATCGCGCACCGCCTAAGCACGATTGCAAATTGCGATTCCATTTATAAAATGCAAGATGGCTCTTTAACCTCTGTAAATTACAAGGATATTCTCTAATGCAAGCAACTCCTAAAGAATTTTCTCAACAATTCCCAAAAGTTAGCATTATCCTAACAACCTATAACAGAGAATATTTTTTCACAGAGTCCATTGAAAGCCTGTTAGAGCAAGATTATCCAAACCTAGAGATTATCATTAGCGATGATGGTTCAAGCGATAATACCTTTAACATCGCCTGTGAATACGCACAGGAAAATCCCCATATTAAAGTCGTGCAAAACGCCCATACTAAAGGTAGTGCAGGCAATCGCAACAATGGCTTAGACCACGCAAGCGGGGAGCTTGTGATGCTTTTAGATGATGATGATTTGCTTTTTAAAGAAGCCATTTCACAGATGATTAATGTGTATTTAAGCTTTGATCGCCACTATGGAATCATTATTGCAAACTGCACAAGAAGTGATGATGGATTTTTATCCGGGCAGGGCATTAGCGAGTCGCGCGAGATTAGCTTCCAAGAAGTTTTATGTGGAAAGTTAGATGGTGAGTTTTTGACACTTTTTGAACGCAAACTCTTAGGGCAAAGGCGATTTAATGAAAATTTACAGCGCGGGAATATGGGGCTTTTATGGTTAAAACTTCATAAAAACCGCCCCTGCTACTATCTCCACAAACCCTTAAAATTTTACAGAATCCACGCAGAATCCCTAACGCAAAACCTAAAATACAAGCCCTTAGAAATGGTTAAAAACTACGAGCAGGACATTTTGCTTTTTTATAGAGATCGCTTAAAATATTGCCCCGCTCATCTTGCTAAACTCTGTGCCACAGCGGCTTTGCTTTATCGGCAAGGGGGGAATCGCAAAAAAGCCTTCAAAAAAATCTTACAAAGCCTTGCAATCCGCCCAAATTTACTTGCAATCCAAGTGTTTTTCTGCCTATTTTTACCCATCTCTTGCTTGCCAAAACTAAAAATCCGCCAAAGAGTTGAGAAGTAAAGATGGAATCCAAAACACAAACAAAACCTTTTAAAATCCTTCTTGCAATCCGTTCGCTTGACTTTGGCGGAGCGGAGCGACAATGGGTGCTACTTGCAAAAGAACTTGCTAAAGATAAATCCATAGACTTACACCTTTGCACCATTTATGGTGGCGGAAAGCTAGAATTAGAAATCCAAGGTATTCCGCACACTTGCTTAAACAAAAAAGGGCATGGCGATTTTGGCTTTTTATTGCGCTATTACAAGCTTATTAAGGCATTTAATCCAAATTGTATTTACGCCTTTATGCCTGAGATGAATCTCTTTAGCCTAATTTGTGGAAAACTCTATAAAAAAGAGTGTAAAGTTGTTTTTGGATTCCGTTCTAGCGCAATTAATGTTAGCAAGCTTCCCTTTGCGTCCAAGCTGTATTTTTACGCGCAAAAATTCCTAAGCCCCTATGCAAATGCGATTATTTGCAATTCCCAAGATGCGATTAGTTTTTACAAAGACAAGGGGTATTTTATGGATAGGGCGTTTGTAGTGCATAATGGGATTGACACAGAACGCTTTTGTCCAAGTGATTCTAGCACGCTAAAACAAGAGCTTGGAATCGCACAAGATTGCTTTGTTTTTGGAATCTCTGCTAGAATGAATGCGGTTAAAGACTATCCCCTTTTTGCAAGTGCGGTAAAGGAATTTTTAGAGAATCTTAAGGATAAAAATAAAGTTGCTTTTATCTCTTTGGGCAAGACTAATCCAGAGATTATGGAGCATTGTAAGGCAATTTTAGCGCCCTACGCAATGGAATTTTTGGGAGCAAAAAACTCCATAGAGCGTTATTATCCGCTTTTTGATTGCATTGTTTCTACTTCTTATACAGAAAGTTTTTCAAACTCCATAGCCGAAGGAATGGCTTGTGGTTGCGTGCCAATTGTTAGTGATGTTGGCGAGAGCAAAATTATCGCAAACTTTAAGCAAGATTCCTATCAATTTTGCTTCAACCCAAAAGACACAAAAGGCGCGTTAGAGTGCTTTAAATCCCTTTATGTGCTTAAAAACTCCGCACAACTTCTTGCGCTAAAAAAACAAGCAAGGGAGCATATTATAAACGCCTTTAGCCCAAAACAAATGCTAGCAAAAACGCTAGAAGTTTTAAAAGGGCTTTAATGAAACAGCGCGTTAATATTCTTTTATATTCTTTAGGTGCAGGCGGAGCGGAGCGCATTACTTCCTTGCTTTTAGAGGCTTTACAAAAGGAATGCGAGCTTAAACTCATTTTGCTAGAAGATGTTTGTAACTACACAATCCCAAAAGCGATTCCAACAATCATCTTAGGAAGCAACAGCGCCAAAGAAAGCGGAATCCAAAAACTCATCAAAATCCCATTTTTAGCCCTCAAATACAAAAAATTGCTTAAAAATTGTGATGTTTCCCTATCATTAATGACACGCCCAAACTATATTAATATTCTAGCGGGCTTTTTTTGTGGCGTAAAAAAGCCTAAAATCCTAATCTCAGAGCGAAGCCACCCTAGCTTACAATATGGCTATAAGAATCTAAGCTCAAAAATCAATCGTTTTTTAATCAAAGCCCTTTATAACAAAGCTGATAAAATCAGCGCGAATTCTCCACAAAACTTGCAAGACTTAATCCAAAATTTCTGTGTAAATCCTAGCAAAGCCACACTTTTGTTAAACTTCTTTAACCTTGAAAAAATCATCACCCAAAGCAAAGAAAACTCTCCCCTGTCCCAAAAAATCCTAAAGCAAAAAGCTCAAGGCAAATTTATTTTTGTAAGCATAGGGCGTTTAGATAGTGGCAAAAACCATCGCCTATTAATTGACGCAATGCAAAATTTCAAAGACAAAGCTACACTTTTTATCCTAGGGAGCGGAGAGCTAGAAGCTACCTTAAAAGCGCAAATCTTAGAGCTTAACCTAGAATCTAGCGTATTTTTACTAGGACGCACTCCAAATCCTTATGCGCCTTTAAGCTTGGCAGATTGCTTTTTGTTTGGCTCAAACCACGAAGGATTCCCAAATGTTTTAGTAGAAGCCCTTGCATTAAAAATTCCTGTTATTTCCACAGATTGCGCGCCTAGAGAGATTTTAGAGCCTAAGGGGGAATTTTTGGATTCCAACTTACAATGCGAAATTGCAAAAGGTGGAATCCTAATTCCACTAAATGCTAAAAACGCACTATGTTTTGCTATGGATTTTATGCTAAAAACCCCGAACTTTTTTGACAAATCCACACTTTTCGCACAAGCACAACTTTTTAGCCAAGAAATACAAATTCCTAATTATAAAAAATGGATTTTAGAATCTTAAAAATTCTTTTTTGCTAGAATAAAAGAAATCCACACAAAAGGCTGCCGATGAAAAAAGTCTTAGAAAACTCTAAAAAAATCGCTATTTTAGGCTTATCCCCGGACGCACAAAAACCTAGCAACAAGGTCGCAAAATACTTGCAAGATAAAGGTTATAGCATTATTCCTATTTATCCAAAAGGTGGTAAGATTTTAGGAATTAAGGCTTACACAAGTTTGCAAGACGCTTTTAGCCAAGAAACAGACATTGATCTTTTAAATGTTTTTAGAAAAAGCGAAGCGCTCTTAGAAGTCGCACAAGAGGTTTTAAGTCTGCCCTATCTTCCAAAATGCGTATGGGTGCAACTAGGCTTAAACAATAAAGAAGCTAAAGAATTGCTAGAAAATGCTGGGATTACATATTTTGAAGATGCTTGCATTAAAATTGAACATCAAAGGATTTTTCAATGATTCCAATCTCTAAAATTATGGATGCAAAAGCGCAATTAAGTGGAATTATCCAACACACAAAGCTTGCCTTTGCTCCAAAACTTAGCCAACTTAGTGGTGCAAAAGTTTATCTCAAGCAAGAAAATCTCCAAAACACAGGCTCTTTTAAGCTCCGAGGTGCGTTTAATAAAATCGCTTCTTTAACTCAAGATGAACGCGCAAAAGGTGTAATTGCAGCAAGTGCGGGAAACCACGCACAAGGTGTTGCATACAGTGCGAAGTATTTTGGAATAAAAGGTGTTATTGTGATGCCAGAAGCTACACCATTGCTTAAGGTAATGGGCGTTAAAGAACTTGGTGCAGAAGCGATTTTAAAAGGAAATAATTATGATGAAGCCTATTCTTACGCACTAGAATATGCCAAAAAACACGCTTTGCAGTTTATTCACCCTTTTGCTGATGACGCGGTAATTGCTGGTCAAGGCACGGTTGCACTAGAAATGATTGAAGATCAAAGCCACTTGACTAGCATTGTTGTGCCAATAGGTGGCGGTGGATTAATCGCAGGCATTGCAGCAGCCTATAAGCAAATGCTTCCAAATGTGCGCATTATCGGTGTTGTAGCAGAAGGTGCGGCAGGAATGTATCATTCCTTTTATAAAAAGGAAATCCAAACAACCGCTTCTGTACGAACAATCGCCGATGGAATCGCTGTAAGAGATGTTAATCCTATAAATTTTTCTTACATTTTAGAATCTGTTGATGAGATTGTCAAAGTTGATGATGAAGAAATCGCAAATGCGATTTTATATCTTTTAGAAAATCAAAAGCTTGTTGTAGAAGGTGCTGGAGCAAGCGTTGTAGCTGCCCTTTTACACAATAAATTTAGCTTGAAACACAACGAATCTTTGGGGCTTGTTTTAAGCGGTGGAAACATTGATGTTACAATGCTTGGCAATATTATTGAAAAAGGTTTGGTGCGCTCACACCGAAAAATGCGCTTTTGTGTTACGCTTATTGATAAGCCCGGTAGCTTGCAAGGACTTAGCAATCTACTCTCACAACTTGGAGCAAATATTGTCAAAATTGACTTTGATAGAACTTCAACTTCCTTTGGCGATGCAAATGTAACAGTGAGTCTTGAAACAAAAGGCAAAGAACATCAAGACCATATTAAAGCGCAACTTCAAGCAAACAATTACGCCTTTGTGGAGATTTAATTAACAAATGGAATCGCAAATCCGCATTTATGCGTGGCTTGGCGCTATACTTCTTGCAAGTTTAGGCGCACTTGTATGGCTTTTAAACACACTAAGCCTTAGTTATGATGAAGCGCAAATTTTCTTTGGGATACCAGAATTTGCAAACTTTGCACACTTCTCTAGCAATTTAAGCACTAAAATTTTTGGGCAAAATGATTTTGCCTTACGCTTGCCTTTTTTACTCTTGCATTTTTGCAACACGCTTTTAATGTATGCTTTGTGTGCAAACTTTTTAAAGCGCAAAAGTGATGCGCTTTTTGCAACACTACTTTTTTGCTTACTTCCGGGAGTAAATGCCATTGCATTACTTGTATCAAATGCTGGAATTGTGGTATTTTTCACACTTTTACTTTGTATTATTGTGCAAAAATTAAATAAGATCCCATACTTCTTGCTCATAATGATAACTTTTATTAATGCAAGCTTTGCTCTTCTTTTTTTAGCCTTAATGTTTTATGCAATTTCTAAGAAAGATACAAAGCTTCTTTTTTCCTCTCTGCTACTTTTTGGGCTTAATATGTATCTTTTTGGACTTAATATCGGCGGACATCCAAGGGGCTATTTTTTAGATGCAAATGGGCATTTAATGCTGATTTTCTCCCCACTTTTATATCTGTATTTTCTCTACACTCTTTACCGCTATTTTAATGCCAAAACAAAGCCTTTAATATGGTATATCACCTTTTGTGCGTTAATGTTTATTTGGCTTTTATCCTTGCGCCAACGCGTGCAAATTGAACAATTTGCCCCCTTTTTGTTGCTTGGGATTCCACTTATGAGTAGCCTTTATCTCTCAGGGCTTAGGGTGCGATTACCGCAATTTCGCTCAAGGTATAGAATCCCATTTATTGCCACATTTATTGTGCTTCTAACAGGCTATGCCACGCTTTTTTTATCCAAACCTCTTTTCATTTTATTCCCAAACCCAAACGAACACTTCGCCTACCGCCACTTCATTGCAAAGGATTTAGCAAACGCACTCCATAAACAAGATATAAAATCCGTAAAAACTGATGAAGATTTACAACTTCGCTTACAATTTTATGGAATCAAAAAAGGCGGATCAACCTTGTATGACTCCCCAAAAAATGATGCCAAAAAGATTCCAATTTTTTACCGCGACAAAACCATCGCTACTTTTTATCTTAAATGAAATGCCACGCCTTTAGTCTTTTTGAAACACTTCTAACCCTAGCAATCCTTAGCATTTTTGCTACTTTAGGTTATTTTTGGATTCCATCTTCTAAGCTCCATCTAGCTCAAAACCAAATCCTAGAACATTTAAACTACACACGCTACCTTGCCCTAAATAACGCAAAGCACATTACCCAAAGTGCCTTTTGTCAAAGCGATAATTGCAAGCAAGAACGCACACGCTGGAATGAGAGCCTATGGAGAATGCAATTTTCCCCCCTGCAAGATATTGGCTATGCGTATTATATTTTTAGTGATTCTGCGCGATCTGTCCGCACAAAAAACTTTGATGACCGCCCACGCGATAGGCAAGAAATTGCTAGAGATTTGCTAGATAACAGATATTTAAATGTCTATAATAGCGATAATTCTAAATTTGCAAACCCTTTGAGAAATGGCAATTTAGCTATCACACAACGCTATGGAATCCAAAATGTGAAACTTAGTGGAGGTTGTGGAGAGGGCAATGAGGCTAGAATTTTGTTTGATGAAAAAGGATTTTTGCTCTGCAAAAAACCTTATGAAAAGCCCACAATTCCAAATGGAGTTGTGTTTTTAGAACTTTTTAATAAAAGTGGGGAGCGTGTGAAAATCTGTATTTCACCAAGTGGATTTATCCAAAAATGCTAATTCTTTAATAATTTTGTGTTACAATTTCAGAATTTTTAAGGATGCTGCCATAAAAACAAAACAAATTTTAGCAAAAAAACATTTTGGGCAAAACTTCTTAAACAATGAAAATATTTTAAATGCGATTATCCAATCCATTCCCAAAATAGAGAAAAACATTGAACTTATAGAAATTGGGGCTGGCTTAGGTGATCTAACAAATAAGCTACTAAGCTTAGGGAATATCACTGCTTATGAAGTCGATAAGGAACTTGTTCCTTATTTGCAAGAGCGTTTTAAAAGCGCATTAGAATTTGGGCATTTAAACCTTGAGATAGGTGATGTATTAGAGATTTGGAAGGGTGAGAGTTTGCGCAAACAAGCTTACTTTCTTGTGGCAAATTTACCCTATTATATTGCAACTTTACTTGTGATAAAAACCATCAAAGACCCCCTATCAACAGGCTGTGTCGTGATGACACAAAAAGAAGTTGCGCAAAAATTTTGCGCACAATGTGGAGAAAGTAACTTTAGCGCATTAAGCGTGTTAGCACAAAGTGTGGGAATGGCAACACTGCTCTTTGATGTGCCACCTACTGCCTTTGTGCCACAACCTAAGGTTATCTCATCGGTGTTTTTGCTCCAAAAAATAGCAAATCCACCTAGTTTTAAGGACTTAGAGCATTTAGAATCTTTACTTAAAGTTGCCTTTAGCGCACCTAGGAAAACAATTCTAAATAATCTAAGCAAAGCCTATCCAAAACAAGCTATTTTGGACGCTTTAGAATCCTTACAGATTGCCCCTAGCAAACGACCTCACGAGATTGATACCCAAGACTATCACCGACTTTTGAAAATTTTATAAAAGGCGGAAATATGGAAGAACAAACTAACCCAAACATACAACCAAACAAAGAAAATCGCGAACCAAACAAGCGTCGTTTCAGACCACGCAAAGACAGAATGGAATCACAAAAGACAGATTCCACAAAAGAAGGCGAAAGCGGGCAAAAGCCACAAAATCGTAACCGCTATAATCCGCGTTTCAAAAAAGATACAGATAAAAACAACACAAATACGCGTGAAAATCGCCCAAAGCAATACAATAAAAACTTTGCAAGCTCAACTACACAGGCTTCTAACCTTGAACTTAGAAAAGCCGTAGAGCTTAATGCAAAAATCCACGAAGACGCGCTTGCTCCGCACTCTAAGATTGAGTTTAACCCCAATGCAAAGGTGCGTATCACGCCAATTGGTGGCTTAGGGGAAATTGGCGGTAATATGACTATTATTGAAACACAAAACTCCGCAATCATCATTGATGCAGGAATGAGCTTCCCAGATGAGAGTATGCACGGCGTGGATATTTTAGTGCCAGATTTTAGCTATTTAGAAGTGATTAAAGATAAGATTGTGGGCATTATTATCACGCACGCCCACGAAGATCATATCGGTGCAATGCCCTATTTGTTTAAAAAATACCAATTCCCAATCTATGGCACAGCTTTGCCTCTAGGACTTATAGGCTCTAAATTTGATGAACACGGACTTAAAAAATTTCGCTCCCTATTCCGCGCAGTAGAAAAGCGCAAGCCTATGAGAATTGGCGAGTTTGAAATTGAATGGATTCACATCACACATTCTATTGTGGATTCTAGTGCTTTAGCGATTAAAACAGAAGCGGGGCTGATTTTCCACACAGGTGATTTTAAAATCGACCACACACCAATTGATGGCTATCCTACTGACTTAAATAGAATTGCGCATTATGGCGAACAAGGCGTTTTATTGCTTCTTAGTGATTCTACAAACTCTCATAAACCCGGTTACACTCCAAGTGAAGCAAGCGTTGGACCAGCTTTTGATTTACTTTTTTCACGCGCTAAGGGACGCGTAATTATGAGCACCTTTAGCTCTAATATTCACCGCGTGTATCAGGCGATCCAACACGGCATTAAATATAATCGCAAAGTCGCGGTTATTGGGCGTTCAATGGAAAAAAACCTAGAAATTGCTAGAACTTTAGGCTATATTGAGCTTCCACAAAATATTTTTATTGAAGCGCACGAAGTGGCAAAATATGGAGATGAAGAGGTGTTAATTGTTACCACAGGCTCACAAGGGGAAACAATGAGTGCTCTCTATCGTATGGCGACAGATGAACATCGCCACATTAAAATTAAACCAACTGATACCATAATCCTTTCAGCAAAAGCAATTCCGGGCAATGAAGGTTCTGTGTCTAACATTTTAAACTTCTTAAACAAAGCAGGGGCAAAAGTATATTACCAAGACTTTAGTGAAATTCACACAAGCGGACACGCCGCTCAAGAGGAGCAAAAGCTAATGCTTCGCCTTGTGAAGCCTAAATTTTTCTTGCCAGTTCACGGAGAATACAATCATATCTTAAAACACAAAGAAACAGCGGTTTCTTGTGGTGTTGATGAACGCAATATTTATCTAATGGAAGATGGCGATCAAATGGAAATTGCACATAACTTTTTACGCAAAGTAAGAAGTGTAAAAACAGGCAAAACTTATATCGACAATCAAGTCAATACTGCGATTGCCAATGATGTGATTTTAGAGCGACAAGACTTAGCAGAAAATGGAATCTTAATTATTTCTGTAGATTTTAACAAAGAGAAAAATTCTATAATTGGCAAACCACGCATCCAAACAATGGGAATTATTGCAAACAAAGAAACACAAGCTTTTAACAAAGAAATTGAAGAGTTTTTCACACTCTTTAGTAAAAATTGTAAAAAAGAGCTTTATAACAGCCAAAAAGCAATGGAAAATGAATTAAGAAATGCCCTAAGAAAACTAATGTTTAAAAAGACTAAAAAATACCCCACAATTTTCCCAATGGTAACACTCATTTAGCCTATACTTTTTAGGCTGTGGGGAAAGGTAAGTAATGATTACTAAAGAAAATCTAAAAGAAGTGCTAGAGATTCTAGGCTTTGAAGCTCTCTCTAGGGGGGGGGCAAAAAGCTAGAATCTAAAAGTATAGATTCTAAAAGTCAAAAATCTCAAAAGATAGAATCTAAAACAATAGAATCTAACAAGCTAGATTCTAAAAATACAAATATCTACACAAAGACCATAAACTCCTACATAATGCAAGTGGATTTTACAAACCAAAGGCTTATTTATCCACAAGGCATAAAGAAACACGACACCACGACTTCAAATTTTTCTCACCCTGAAAATTTTGTCGTGTTTGAATGTGTGCATAGATTATTAGAAAAAGGCTATAAAGCAGAATCTTTAGAGCTAGAGCCAAGATGGCGAGTAGGTGGAGAGCTAAAAGGCGGAAAAGCGGATATTTTAGTGCGTGATAACCAAAATGAAACTTATCTCATTATAGAATGCAAAACCGCAGGGGAAAATAGCAAAACTAAAAGCGAATTTGACAAAGAATACGCGCGAATGCAAATTGATGGCGGGCAGCTTTTTAGCTATTTTCAGCAAGAAAAAGCTACAAAATTCCTATGCCTTTACACCAGCGACCTAGAATCCACCCAAGAATCTAAAGCCATAACATACCAAAATACATCATCAATATGCAGGATAATGAAGAGTTCTTAGCGCAAAACAAAAAGCAAGGCTACAAAGACGCTAATTCCAATAAAGAAGTCTTCAAAGTATGGAGCGACATTTATGCCAAAGAAGTTGAAAAAAGCGGAATTTTTGAAGATGAAATTGCCATTTATAATATCACCAAGCTCAAGCCCAAGCTAGAAAATCTAAAGCCTATGAGCCAAAGCGAAATCCAAAAAAAGCGACACGAATGGGCGACAATTTTACGAGCAAATGCAGTGGGCGATAGGTCGTTAGCACTAAATGGGCTAATGAATCTTTTTCTTTGTAAAATCACCGATGAGCTAGAAAACACAAATGATTTGCAGTTTAGCTGGCGTGGCAATATGCAAGATTCTGCCTTTGATTTAGTCGATAGACTCCAAAAGCTCTACAAAACAGGAATGGAAAAATATTTAAAGCAAAAGATTACTTATGTTTCTAAAAATGATATTGACAAAGCTTTCGGTGCAAGTATTAAAGCCATAAGTCCTAGAAAAGCCATATACGAGATTTTTACGCGATTAAAATATTTTTCTAATGGCGATTTTAATTTTATAGAAGTCTATAACAAAGAGCTTTTTTATAAAAATTTTAAGATTCTTCTACCCATAGTGCTAAAGCTAGAGGACACCGCTTTCACAAAAAACGCAGATTCTAATATCTTAGGCGATTATTTTGAAAGCTATATCCACGATATGCCCCAGCAAGAGGGGCAGTATTTCACCCCTGTGCCATTAGTTAATTTCATTATCCACTCCCTGCCCGTGCTAAAAGATTCTAAAGTGCTAGATTTCTCTTGCGGGGCGGGGCATTTTCTCACCCAATACGCCGAAATCAACAAGCCCTATCAAAAAGCCAAATTCCTAGGTCAAGACAAAGACCCCCGCCTAGCCAAAATCGCCAAAATCGCCAAAATCGCCTCCTTTATGCACCAAACCAAGATGGAAATTCTAGCCAACGACTCACTTGAATGCGGCATAGAAGATTCTAGCTTTAATGTGCTTATTTCAAATCCCCCTTATTCCGTAGATGGCTTTTTAAATGTGCTAAGCGATGAGACAAGAAGATCCTATGAGCTTTTTAATGATAATCTTAATATAGAATCAAATGACACAATACAATGTTTTTTTATTGAAAAAGCAAGTAAAGCCCTGCAAAGCAATGGACTTTTATCCCTTGTCCTGCCAAATACCATATTAGAAAACGATAAAGGTATCCCACTTAATAAACCAACAAGAGAAATTTTATTACGCGATTTTTATATTATTGCTATCTGTGAGTTAGGTTCAGCAACATTTTTTAAAACAAATACCAGCCCAATCGTGCTTTTTGCCCTGCGTAAGCAGAAAAACACACGAGCGCAAACTACGCAAAATAACGATTATGAGGATTTTTGCGCCCACATTTTGCAAAATGACATAGCCTATTTGAAGGAAGATTCAAATACATTTTTACCACTCATACACTCCTATTGCGCCTTTAGAGCGTATGATAGAGATGAGTTTTTAGCCCTTTTAGAGCTAAATTTGCAAGAAGATTCTACACTCTATCAAAACGAGCTTTTTAAAGAATACACAAATGCCTACAATGCTTTAATCCAAAAAGAAAAAGACGAATACAATAAAAAAAGCACCAAACACAAAGCGGCAAATCCTTTCACCCCAAGCCAAAGTAAGCAAGAGTTTATAAGAGAGCTTGAAGCGCAGAAGTTTTTATACTTTTGCTACTCTTTAGATTCTACCCCGCTCATCATCAAAGCCCCAAGCGATACCAAAGAGCAAAAGAAATTTCTAGGCTATGCTTGGAGTAGCTCCAAAGGCAAAGAGGGCATACAATACATTACCACTTCAGGCATAAATGCTATAAGCGAAATTCTAACCCCTCTTTATAATCCTAAAAATCGTTTTGATAGCTCTAAAATTAGCTTTTACATTATGCAAGAATATTTAAATAAACTTGATGTAAAATCCTTAGACAATCACTTTCAAAAAGACATAACAAAAGAGCAAGAAGCTCAACAAGAATTAGAATCTTATATCAAACAAAAACGCCTTATTGATATGCTAGATTTTGATGAAGTGGATTTTAGGAAAAGAATCAAGCCAACACAAAAAGTCAAAATTATATCTTTGTGGAAAAGTGATATTGAGCAAATTGCACTTGCAGAATGTGGAGAATTTATAGGTGGTTTATGGACAGGCAAAAAACCTCCCTTTATAAAAGCAAAGGTCATTAGAAATACAAATTTTTCATTAAAAGGCACTTTAAAGCTAGATTCTGAATACCCAGAACTTGAAGTTGAAAAAAGTCAATTTGAAAAAAGAAAACTAGAATATGGCGACATCATCATAGAAAAATCAGGTGGAAGTAGCACTCAAGCAGTAGGCAGGGTTGTTATTTTTACCTTTCAAACAAATGAGCCTTATTCTTTTTCAAATTTTACAACAAGACTAAGAGTTACGCGAGATGATATTAATCCCTTTTTCTTGCATTTAGTATTGCATTATATCTATCAGCAAGGCATAACTTTTGCAATGCAAGGGGGAATGAGCGGTATAAGAAACTTGGATATGAATCTATACAAACGCTTAAAAATCCCAAAACCAGATATAAAAATCCAAACCCAAATCGTAGAAGAATGTGAAAAAAGTAGAAGAGCAGTATAACACCATAAGAATGAGCATAGAAAAATACCAAGAATTGATAAAAGCTATTTTAGTCAAATGTGGCATTGTAGATTCTAGTGAGGGGGGGGGCAGTAGAGACTTCATCGCTTCCTTGCTAGATTCTATACAAGAGCTAGAATCTAAGCTAGATTTTTTTGCAAATTTTGCGGTGGCAAAGCACGACTTTGCCACAATAAAAATCAATGAAAGTGCGAAGCACAACCTTGAAAGCGTTGTCGGGGTGGGGGATACACAAGGGGGAGGGAGCGACTTCGCAATTCAAGCCCCTCCCCCTTGTGAAAAAGAAAAAATAGAATCTAAATTAGACACTTCACGCTCAAAGCCCTTCAGTATGACAAATACAAGCGGCTTAAAAACCCTTTTAGATTCTATCCCCACCCCACCAAAACAAGGCTGGGAAGTAGAAAAAATAGGTAATGTTCTTTCTTTAGAGTATGGAAAAGCATTGCAAGAAAACAAGAGGATAAAAGGCGACTATCCTGTTATGGGTTCTAATGGTATAGTAGGCTATCACAATGAATATTTTGTAGAATCTCCTGCTATTATTGTGGGGCGTAAGGGTTCAGCTGGCAAAATAACTTATATTGAAAAAAATTGTTATCCCATTGATACAACATTCTATGTAAAAAGAAAAAAGCAATATAACCTGAAGCTACTTTATTTTGTTTTGCAAAATCTTAATTTGGAAAAAATGCAACTTGGCATAGGTGTCCCGGGCGTAAATCGTAATGATATTTATACTATCAAAATCCCACTCCCACCCATTGAAGCACAAGAAAAAATCGTAAGTGCTATTGATAGCGTAGAATCTCAAATCGCTTTGATAAATTCTAAACTTGAAATGTTAGAAAAAGCAAAAGCAGAGATTTTAGCTAACGCCTTGAATGCCAACAACGAGAGAGAGAGAGAGAGAGAACAGGCAGAGCTTAAAGAAATCTTAAGCGAGATAGAATCTCTCCTTTCACAAAGAAAGACCTTACAACGCTTCATTACAACAATCTTGAAAAAAGCCGGACTTACTCAAAGCCTAGAATCCTTGATAGATTCTCTCCCTACTCCACCAAAACAAGGCTGGGATACAATCAAGCTTAATAATAAAAAATACCTTACCCTTAATCCAAGCAAAAAAGAAATTGCAAATATTGATGAAAATACCATCATTTCTTTTGTGGAAATGGCAAGTGTGACAGATAAAGGCTATATCCAAAACAAAGTTGATAAGCCGCTAAAAGAGCTTAGAAAAGGGAGCTATACCTATTTTGCGGAAAATGATATTTTGATAGCTAAAATCACGCCTTGTATGGAAAATGGAAAATGTGCCATTGCAAAAAATCTTACAAATGGTTTAGGCATGGGAAGTAGTGAATTTCATATTTTTAGAACACATAAGGGGCTAAACAATAAATTTTTATTTGCTTGTCTTAATCAAGATTCTATAAGACAAGAAGCGGCGAAAAATATGACAGGCTCAAGCGGACACAGAAGAGTGCCAATAAGCTTTTATGAATCCTTGCAAATCCCACTCCCGCCCATTGAAGCACAAGAAAAAATTATATCCGCTATTGAAAATATAGAATCTACAATAAGCCTTTTAGATTCTAGCTTATCGCAACTAGATTCTAAAAAAGCAGAATTTTGCAGTATTTTTTAAAGACTTAGCTTCACGCGCATTTTAGATTTCATCTACCAAACCAGAACTTCCCTTTTGATTTTATTGAGCGCGTCAATTGCATCTTTTAGGCGTGAAACTTCATTATCAATTTGCTGGAGATTCCACGCGCCAAGTCCCTCTGGAATATCTTGCGCACCGCGTTTTATCATAATATAATCCACAAAAGAAATTTTTGCCATTCCTAAAAGCAGTTGAATCTCTGCTTGCGCCTCTTCAATCTCTCGCAAAATTCCATCAATGCGTTCAAACATTCCATATTCCTCCAAAACATTTTAAACGCATATTCTAGCATTTTTTACATTTTTTTCACACCTTAAGAATTTTCAAGTTGGAATCCAGCAGGCAAAGTATCAACTAAGGAAAAATGCAATATAATCGCCAATCTTACATTTTACTTAAACAAGGTGTTTGCTATGGCATTAAAAGTATTTTATGACAAAGATTGTGATTTAGGACTCATTCAAAAGAAAAAAGTTGCCATTATCGGCTTTGGCTCTCAAGGACACGCCCACGCGGAGAATTTGCGAGATTCAGGTGTAGAAGTAGTTATTGGACTTTACAAAGGTGGCAGAAGCTGGAGCAAAGCAGAAGCTAAAAACTTCAAAGTCTTAGAAGTTGGCGAAGCAACAAAATGGGCAGATTTGATTATGATTCTAATCCCTGATGAACTTCAAGCTGATGTGTTTGAACGCGACATTGCTCCACATTTAGCAGAAGATAAAATTATTGCCTTTGGACACGGCTTTAATATTCACTTTGGACAAATCAAGGCTCCAAAAGGCGTGGGAGTAATAATGGTAGCCCCAAAAGCTCCTGGTCACACGGTTAGAAGCGAGTTTGTGCGCGGTGGTGGAATCCCTGATTTAATCGCAGTGGAACAAGACACAAGCAAAGGCGATGCAAAGGCGATCGCACTAAGTTATGCGAGTGCTATTGGTGGCGGACGCAGTGGAATTATAGAGACAACTTTCAAAGACGAAACAGAAACCGATCTTTTTGGTGAGCAAGCAGTGCTTTGTGGGGGAGTTAGCAGCCTTGTAAAAGCAGGATTTGAAACACTAGTGGAAGCTGGATACCCTGAAGAAATGGCATACTTTGAGTGCTTACACGAACTAAAATTGATTGTGGATTTAATGTATCAAGGTGGGCTTGCAGATATGCGCTATTCTATTTCAAACACCGCAGAATATGGAGATATGGTAAGCGGTCCGCGTGTAATTAATGCGGAATCTAAAAAAGCTATGCAAGCAATCCTAAAAGACATACAAGAAGGGCGTTTTGCAAAAGACTTTATTTTAGAGCGAAAAGCAGGCTATGCAAGAATGAATGCAGAGCGTAAAAACCTAGCAAATCACCCTATTGAAAAAGTTGGTGAACGCCTAAGGGCAATGATGCCTTGGATTGGTGCTGGAAAACTAGTAGATAAAAATAAAAATTAAGCAAATAATGAAATACAAGCCTGACTTGCTAACCTTAGAGCGTATCGCACTCACTTGCCAAGAAGCACTTAAAAATAAACCAAGAATCTTTATCGCTCTTAGTGGATTACCGGGGAGCGGAAAAAGCACTCTTGGAGGTTATATCCGCAAAAATGGCTTAAATACAGGGGGGGGGGGGCAAAATTCTATCCTTATGAAATAGCAGTTATTGATGATAATGTGATGAGTCTAAATTTATTTGTAATCCGCCCCAAAATAAAATTCAAATTAGACAACATAGCGCAAAGAGATAACTTAAAGCCTTTTTTAAGACTCTTACCACCTTATGTAAAAATCGTATTCTGCATAGGCTCTAGCATACATCGCCTTGATAAAGCAGATATTTTTATCTATTTAGATACCAAAGAAGAAGTCCGAAAAACGCGCCTATTACAAAGGGAGGAAAATAATAAGAATTATTTAGAATTATGCGCAGCCTCATCTGTTTTAATTTTGCCCCACAAATTCAAAATCATAATACAATAAGCTGCGCCATATATTTTTCTAATTAATTTAAAAAGACAGCCAAAGCTCAAAAATATTAAAAACAGAAGCTACTAAAGATTTAAATAAAATTCAAGAAGTGGCGGAGCGGACGGGGCTCGAACCCGCGACCCCCTGCGTGACAGGCAGGTATTCTAACCAACTGAACTACCGCTCCAAAAGTGGTGGTCGCTATAAGACTCGAACTTATGACATCCACCTTGTAAGGGTGGCGCTCTACCAACTGAGCTAAGCGACCAAGAAAGATTAAATAAAAAATAAAAGTGGTGACTCCTAGGGGATTCGAACCCCTGTAGCCACCGTGAAAGGGTGGTATCCTAACCGTTAGATGAAGGAGCCACTTTTATTTAGTGGTGACCCGCGTTGGATTCGAACCAACGGCCCATTCCTTAAAAGGGAATTGCTCTACCGACTGAGCTAGCGGGTCGCTAAAAAGGAAGTGTAATTATAGAGATTTAAAGCATAAAAGTCAATAGTTTTTAAAAAAAATTCTTAAAAACAATAAATATGCGTATAAAGTTGCCTGCTCTTGAATAAAATTCCTATCCCCACTAAAATGCAACCGCTCAATAATTTCTAATCCCTCAATACTTTTTGCTCCGATATACACGGTGCCAACTGGCTTACTTGCACTCCCCCCACTAGGTCCTGCAACTCCACTTGTTGCAAGCGCAAAATCTGATCCAGAGAGTTTAAGCGCGCCATTAAGCATATCACGCACTACTGCTTCACTTACTGCTCCAAACTGCGCTAAATTTTGCGCCTCTACGCTTAACCACTCTTCTTTAATTACATTTGCATAACTAATCACACCACCATCAAAAACTGCACTTGCGCCACTTTGACGCGTCAGCGTAGTAGCAATTAGCCCACCTGTGCAACTCTCAGCACTTGTGATTTTAAGATTTCTTTTCTCTAAAAGCTCAATCACGCTTCTAGCTAAATCAAATGTTAAAAAAATCTTCTCCCCAAATGCTTCTTTAACTGCCAACCTAAAACCTTGCAAATCCCCATTTCTAGCACTCAAAACACCTAAATGGGATTGTGTATTTAGCGCATTTACACATACTCCAAAATCCTTTGCAATCCCTCCTAGAAGCATTTGTGCTGAAGTTGCATCAACCCCCAAAGGATAAAGATACAAAAAAGATTCCATATTTTCACCAACAACACTAAAAAGCTGTGTCAATTCTTGCTGTGCTGCATTTTGTAAATCTAGCAAAATAACTTGTAATTGCGCATTTTCTACACAAATTACATTGTTAGATTCCATTCTTTTATTAGATATTAAAAACGCCTGCAAAATATCATCAAACATTTCTTTTGGAGCAATAATTAAACATTTGCTGTATATGTTTAATCTCTCTTGGATACTACCAAAAATATCTTTGACTTCTTGTAAATAAAAAATGGAATCCAAAACCCCAAACATTGTCCTAGCAGTATTTTGAACATATTGATTTAAAGGCGCGAAATCACGGTAATTCTCACCCACACAAATTAAAAGATTCAAATTTTTCCTTTTTGTTTTATTTTTAATCCTTGTATGGTAGAATTTTAGCTATTTTAAGCTAAATTTGGAGGAAATTATGAGCAAAACTTTAGTGGTGCGCCCAGAAGATGAAAAACCAGGCGAAGTTTATAACGACAAAGGCAAGATCAATAAAAAATTCTATGAAAAAGAAATCGTAAAGTTACAAATTGAACTCATCAAACTACAAAACTGGGTCAAAAAACACCAAAAGAAGATTATCATCATTTTAGAAGGGCGTGATGCAGCTGGAAAAGGTGGAACAATCAAGGCTTTAAGGGAGCATTTAAATCCGCGTGGAGCGCGCGTTGTTGCGCTTCAAAAACCTAGCGATGTAGAAAAAACACAATGGTATTTTCAACGCTACATTGATGAGTTGCCAAATGGCGGTGAGATTGTGTTTTTTGACCGAAGTTGGTATAACCGCGCAGGCGTAGAAAAGGTTATGGACTTTTGCACAAACGAGCAATACAAAGAGTTTATTATTCAAGTCTCCCACCTAGAACAAATGCTAATTGAAAGTGGCTATATTCTCTTTAAATTTTTCTTAGATGTGGGCAGGGAAGAGCAAAGAAAGCGTATTGAAAGCCGCAAAGATGAACCACTAAAACGCTGGAAATTAAGCCCTATTGATGAACTTTCTTTAAACTTGTGGGACGAATACACAGAAGCGTTTGAAAAAATGTTTTCACGCACACATACGCCTTTTGCTCCGTGGTTAATTGTAGATTCCAATGACAAAAAACGCGCTAGAATTAATCTTGCTAGAATTTTGCTCTCCAAAATTGATTATGAAGACAAGGACGCAGAAAATGTTTGCTTGCTAGCAGATCCGGGCGTTGTGTCTTATTATTCTAGTGTCAAAATGTTTTCAAGTGACGCAAATAGAGAAATAGGTAACAAAGATGCAGAAAAAGCAAAGAGCAAAAAAGAGAAGAAAAAGAAAAAAGATAAAGAGTAGTCTAAAAGCTAGAATAATCTAAAAAGGAGATATATACAAGAAACTTACCCCATTATTTTAAGCTCTGATGAAAATTACATTAAATATGCAAGTGTGCTAATTACAAGTATCATTTATAACACTAACAAGCAAAAAATGAAGGGGGGGGGGGGCATAATAAGCCTTATTGCTTCCATATTTTAAGCGATTTTATTGCAGATTCCACACAACAAAAGCTTCAAAATCTCCAAAGGAAACTTTCTAAAATCTATCCCCTAGAAATCAAGCTTCATCTTTGCAGTAATGCAGAATTTACTCACTTAAATGCGCTTAATGGCAACCATTTAACCTATTATCGCTTATTCCTTACTAGGTTTATAAAGGATAAGAAGGCGTTGTATTTAGATGTGGATATGCTAGTTTTAAAGGATTTGCGAGAAATTTTTGCCATAGATTTAGAAGGTAAAATTTGTGGCGCGGTGCTTGACTACAAAGCAAATCGCATTTTAGAGCCAAAAAACAAAGCTCTTCCAATGCTAAATCTTTCAAAGGATTATTTTAATGCTGGCTTACTCTTAATAGATTTAGAAAAATGGAAATCTCAAAAGTTGGAATCCAAGCTCATAGAAACCCTAAATCAATACCATTGCAAAGAACACGACCAAAGTGCCTTAAATGTGGTTTTAAAAGATAAGATTAAAATTTTACCACTATCTTGGAATACTCTAGTGTATTATTATGTTAATGCAAAAGCCTGTGATGATACAAAAAATTTTAATCTTTTTTATACGCGCAAGGATTTAAATAAAGCTTTAAAAAATCCCCATATTTTACACTATTATCTAGGCTTTAAGCCTTGGAATGATGATAAGATATATACAGATATAAAAGGGGAATTTTTGGGAGAGCATTGGTGGAATATGGTAGAAAAAACGCCCGAATTTAAAGATATGATAATACCTTTAAAAACCAAAGCTAGCAAAAAAGCAAAACTTCAAGTGTCTTTAGGATACACTTTATTGACTTTTGCGCGTTACAAGCTTTATTTTTTGATTCCTTTTTACGCACTTTTAAATTCCAACTCCTATAAGGAAATCCCAAAAGATTACTATAATCTTAGTTTTGAAATTGGCAAAGAAGCTTTAAAAGCAAAGCAAAAGGGCAGGGGTAGAGTGTGGTTACTGCCTTTTAAGGTAATCAATCTTATGAAAAGATTTCAACTAGAAAAATCCCTAAGAGAATCTTGCTAGTTATCAGCGCAATTTAAGTTCTAGCTTCTATAATTTCAAGCGCATTTAGTTAAATATTTTTTAACTTTCTGTAATCCAACAACACAAGGAGTTGTATGTCTAAAATCTCCCGTAGAAATTTCCTAAAAAGCTCTGCTGTTGTTGCTTTTGGAATCTCTAATTTAGACGCAAAAATGTTAGATTTTTCAAAGCAAAGCCAAGAAAACATTAAAGCAACATATTTCATTAAAGACTTAATGTGTAATGGCGATTTTAGCAACATACAAGCAGATAAGGCTTTAGAGGTTAATGGCGATATTCGTGCGATTTATAGCGATTTAAAAACCGCATTTCAAAGTAAGGCAATTATTGCAAGCATAAGCACAGAAGCAACCTTTTTTGTCCTTAGCACAATGGCAGCAGATTATGGGTTGCGTGTGGCTTATAATGCAAAAAATAATGGAGTGCGCACTTGGGTGCTTACACCAAAAGGAGTTAAACTATGATTTTACCAATAGATGTTAAAGAAAACGATTTTCTAGCCGCTTGTAAAGAGTTTGAAAAGGCAATAGGCAAGGAATGGGTTTTTAAAAGTGAAGAAGATTTGGGATTATATCGCGATGCTTATAGTCCGCAATGGGACGATGCTGATGAGCCTATCCCATCACTTGCCCTAGCTCCAAAAAGCACTGAAGAAGTGCAAACAATCGTAAAAATTGCTAATAAATATAAGATTCCACTTTTTCCTATCTCCACAGGTAAAAATCTAGGCTATGGAAGCTCCGCGCCACAAAGAAGGGGCGATGTTATTGTGGATTTAAAGCGTATGAATAAAATCATTGAAGTTGATGATAAGCGTAATTTCTGTATTGTTGAGCCGGGCGTTAGCTATTTTGACCTTTATGAATATGTAGAACGCAATAATTTAAATGTCTTTTTAGATATTCCAGATCCAGGCTGGGGATCTCCTGTAGGCAATGCTCTAGATCACGGCTGGGGATATAGCTATGGAATGTATAGAGACCACTTTGGCTCACATTGTGGAATGGAAGTCGTGTTAGCAAATGGAGAGATTTTGCGCACAGGTATGGGGGCGTTGCCCGGAGCAAAAACATTTGCAGAAAACAAATACGGCTATGGTCCTTATGTAGATGGACTCTTCTCTCAATCAAACTTTGGAATCGTAACTAAAATGGGTTTTTGGATGATGCCAAAACCTGAGCATTATTTACTTCTTTCTTTAACAATGAAACATAGAGATGACTTAATCCCGGCTGTTGAAATTCTAAATTACTTAGAGGATAGCTTTATTGTCGGTTGGCCTCTTTATCGCAGTCCTTTAAATCCTCCACACGGTAAAGCAATGGATCCAGAGTTAAAAAGCTATCTCACCTCCAAAAAAGGCTTGCCGGATTTAAACAAAATCCAAAACTATGCTTTAAATAAAAACATTCCTTATTGGCAAATTGATATTCCCATTTATGGTTGTAAAGACACTTGCTATGCAAATATGAATTACATTAAAGAGCGTTTTAAGGTTGTCAAAGACGCTGAAATTAAAGTCGTGCAAGAGTTTTCACTCCCATTAAATGCGGAGCAAAAAACACAACTTAAACATAAAGTAAGCTTAGGGATTCCAAATATGGAGATTTTCTGGCTTAGCACAAGGGGTGAAGCTACCACCCCAAGCGATGGACATGTATGGTTCTCCCCTATTATTCCACGCGATGGGAAAGAGTTACTAAAATGCCAAGATGTGTATATCCAAGTTTTCCACGATTTGGGAATGGAATCGCCAATTACACCATTTGCTCACCCTAGAAGCTGGATGTATCGGGCTTTTTGCTTTATGTTAGCTTTTGGTAATTCACGCACTGACCCAGAGCATAATCTAAAGCTCCGCCAAGCATATCGCACTATGGTTAGGGTTGCAGCAGAAAATGGCTGGGGCGATTATCGTGCCGCACCAACTTTCCAAGATGATGTCATGGGTGCGTATTCTTTCAACAACAATGCTTTATTGCGTTTTAATGAACAACTTAAAGATTGCATTGATCCAAATGGAATCCTAGCTCCTGGGCGTGGTGGAATCTATCCGAAAAACGCAAGATCGCAACGCTTTGCTAATAGCAAACTTGATGAGATTACTCTAAAAAATTTAAAACAAGGGGATAAAAAATGAAAAAGCTAATTCTTGTTACACTTGCTTTAGTCTATCTAGCGCACGCAGATTCTTTTAAAGAATGGCTGCCAAAGGGTAAGAGCGTGGGAGCTTTTGAATATATGCCAAATACTCCACACTCTCCAGCGGCATTTTCATCTGTGGATGCAAAAAAACTCACCAAATCCCAAAGAAAAGGGCAGCAAATTTATAGCAAATGGTGTCAGCCTTGCCACGGTGTAGGAATGCCCGGAACCAATGCGCTTGCTGTTGCCTATCAAGGGCTTGGAATCCCGGCTATGCTGGAAGAACGCACAGATTTAACACCTGATTTAGTTAGCACATTTGTGCGTTACGGCAAACACTCTATGCCATTTTTTCGCAAAACAGAAATTAGTGATGAAGAGTTAAAATTCTTAGGTGATTATTTGGGACGCAACGCCAAATAGAATTTGACTTGCTCTAGCGCACTTGATAGTTTCCGCGAATCTTGTATTTATAACTCGTTAGCGATTCTACGCCCATAGGACCACGGGCGTGGAGTTTTGAAGTAGAGATTCCAACTTCAGCCCCATAACCAAACTCCCCACCATCACTAAAGCGCGTAGAAGCATTGACATATACACAAGCAGAATCTACTGCATTTAAAAACTCTTCAATCACGCTATAATCTTCACCTAAAATCGCCTCACTATGCCCACTGCTAAAAGTGTTAATATGCTCTAATGCACCGCTTAAGCCCTCCACAACACGCAAGTTTAAAATATTCTCCCCATATTCCCTATGATATTCGCTTAAAGAAATTGGCTCACACTCAATGTTAGATTCCTTTAAAATTTCACAACTTCTAGCACAGCCCCTTAAAAGCGTGCCTTTTTCACGCAATTCCCTTGCCACTTTTGGCAAAAATTCTTCTGCAAAGCTGGAATCTAAAAGCAAGGTTTCACACGCATTGCACACGCTAGGACGGGAAGTTTTTGCATTAACAATCACAGAAATTGCGCTCTCTTGCTTGCAAGTGTGATGTGCAAAAATATGGCAAACCCCCTTATCTTGCTTAATCACAGGAATCCTTGCATTCTCACTTACAAAACTAATCAAGCCCTCTCCGCCGCGTGGAATTACTAAATCAATTAGCCCCTTAGCATTTAAAATCTCTTTTAACTCATCGCGATTTTTCATAGATGGAAGTAACACCATACAATCTTTAGACAACCCAAACTCCCCTAAAACTTTATAAAACACTTCCATAATCGCTTCATTACTATTTTGTGCTTCCTTGCCTCCCTTTAGAATGCAAGCATTTCCACTTTTAAAACAAAGAGCTGCTACATCACTTGTTACATTAGGGCGCGACTCATAAATCACGGCTATCACGCCTAATGGAACACTTATTTTTTCAATCTTTAAATCACAATGATTACTAAAACCGCCTATTACCTTATTTAATGGATCTGGAAAATCTGCAATTTGCCGCAAAGATTCCGCCATATTTGCTAACTTTTTAGAATCCAACTCCAAACGCTCTAGCATTGAAGCGCTTAAATTTAAGCTCTTAGCTAGTTCTAAATCTTTTGTGTTTGCCTTAAGAATTTTAGATTCCATCTTTAATAGCACTTCGGCACATTTGCGCAAAAACTCTTTGCGAATATCGTGCGGAAGTGTAGATAGCACCCTTTTTGCCACCTGTGTTTTTTGGAGTTGCTCTTGTAAAGACATAGTGTTTCCTTAATTTTAAATAGCACATTATAACGCACAAAATAAATTTTCTATTCTAAAACTAATTTTAAAACATTAAGCATTATAATTGTGCTTTAAAAAATAGATTCCAACTTATAAATTCTAGCTTAGGGGCAAAAGTGTTAGAGTGGAACGAAGAGTTTAGCATCAAAAATCAGCATTTAGATGAACAGCACAAAAAATTTATGCAGCAAATCTCTGATGCGCTAGAGCTTACAAAATACACAGGTGATGACAAATCTCAAAAGCTTGAAAAACAAATGAATGAAGTTATTAGTAGCTCGCAAGAACATTTTAAAGCCGAAGAAACCTATATGCAACACATTGGCTATCCTTTTTTAAACAAGCACAAAACCTTGCACAGAGAACTTGTTTCTAATGTCTCAATGCTAATGATGGAATTAGAAGAAGCCGATAATTGTGCGCAAGAATTTTATATCTGTTTGAAAAACTGGCTTATTGATCATATTTTAGTAGAAGATAAACAAATTGAAAGCTACCGCAATCGCTTACACGACATAAAAGAGATTCCATATAGCCTAGAGCAAAGAACAAAAATCCTAGCAGAACGCGCTGATGTGGCAAATGAGCCTACACATAAATACATTTGTCTCTGCCATTTAAAAGAGTTTCAAGTTTGCGATTCTTTACATAAAATTATGCAAGAAGAAAGCACCTTTATCCGTTGCAAAACTTGCAAACAACCACTAATTTACCGAGATTTAAGGCTAGATGATGAAGATAATTTTGAAGCCTTAGCCAAGCAATATTTTAAGCAATTTTAGGAATCCTATGCAGTTTCAACCCCGTGGTTTTAGAGTATTTAATGATGTTACAAACTTGCGCAATACACTTTTACAACTCCAAAAAAAAGTCGGTAAAGAAATTGACTTTTATCTTTTGGATTTTCGCACATTTTACAGCAAAAAAGGTGAAAACAAATACAAACCTGTAAATGATTTAAGCCTTTTTTCTAAAAACGCAAATTTTATTGCCAATATTGATATTAAGCAAACCTATAAAATTGAAGTGTGTAAAAAATCCCAAAAGCCAGAACGCACCTTTGGTTTTAAGCTTTTTACTGACGAAAGCACGATTTTACGCGCTGTGCTTTTGTGTAATAATAAAATCAAATATCACGATTCCATTAAAAATGAAATCTACCAAGAACTCTATAAAACAATGGCTTTACAAGGCTACCTTATAGGAATTAGGGAATACAATAAACTCTCCCAACAAATTGATGCTTTTATTTTTGTCTTAAAACAAGGCAAAATTGCTCCAAAACTCACGCTAAATATCGGTGTTGGCGTAGCAAGCACAGAAGGAAAAGATGGCGTTTTAGAGTGCCTTTACACACTTCAAGAGGATACCACACAACAACCAATAGACTCTTTTTGCCCCCGTGTTTGCGTGCAAGCTGTGCATAAAGGTGATGAGATTTTTACCTATACCAAGCCTATTAGCGGACAAATTGGACGGAATCTAAAAGGCGAGTTTATCCCCATTAGAAGCATTACTACAAATGCCATTCAAACTGATACTAGCATTCGCGCAAGAAGCGATTCTAACATTATCAAATACCAAGCCACGAAAGATGGCTTTTTAAAAGAAATTAAGCCCTTTTGCTACATTATAAGCGATGAGCTAACCACTGCAAAAAACGATTCCAACTCTGCAACGCCCAAGCAAGAATCCCTAAACATTGATGGACAAACACATAGCAATGCAAAAATCCAAACCGATATAGCCTTTATCGGCTCTCATCGCGGAGAGATTAAAGCGCACACGGTTGTTATTGATGTGCTAGAAAAAGGCTCTGTTGAAGCAAAAGTGGCTTATATCAACAGCACGCTAGGTGGAAAAATCATCGCAGATTATATTTATATTAAAGATGTGCGCTCTTATAATGAAATCTATCCGCGTTTTAGCCTTGTTGTGGATAATATTTTAGGTGAGCATAACACCTTTGAGCTAAACCCATCAAAATTTGCTTTTACAAGGCGTGATCGCATAGAATATGTAATGCTATCAGATCAAATCAAAATCCGCTTGCGCCACTTAAAAAAGCAAATGGATGAAGTGTATGCTTATTTGTTAGCAAGTCAAGGAAAAGCTCATAAAATCCAACACGATGCTGAAGAAAAACCAGAAGAAAAACTTCCTAAAAATCTACAATGTATCGTAGAACAATACGAAAAAGCCCTTGAACAATACAAGCATTTGCTCAAAGAATACAAAGACATCATTAATCTTTACTACACAAATGAAATCCGTTTAAAAGGCATTGATGAGGGTGCTCTTTTGGCAAAAATGATTATCCGCGGTGAAATCTCAGAACCAGAAACTATGGTGAAGTTTAAAGCCTATGCTGGAAAACACGAAGAAACTTTAAAAACTATTCTTAGCCAAGCTACCCCAGCACGCTTCTTTGAAGTAGAAAAAGAAGGGGATTTTTTTCGCCTAAGAAGCCACCAAGAATACAATCCGGAGCTATTAAACTGGATTGAAGAAAAACGCCCACAAAAAGAATCTTAAATTTTAAATTCTAACTTACTCTCTAATTACAATTCCATTTGTTTTTAAAAACTTTTTTAATTCCTTAATGTTAATCTCTTGATAATGAAAGATTGAAGCTGCCAGTGCTGCATCTGCTCCACTTTCAAAAGCTTGCAAAATATGCTCCATACTTCCAGCCCCCCCACTTGCAATTAGCGGAATCCCCACGCTACTAGAAACCGCTTGAAGCTGCTTTAAATCATAGCCACTTTTAGTTCCATCGCAATCCATACTTGTTAGCAAAATCTCTCCAGCCCCCCTATCATAAGCTTCCTTAGCCCATTCTAGCAAATCAATTCCTGTAGGATTCCGCCCTCCGTGCGTGTAAATCTCCCACCCTCCATTTAGCTTGTGTTTTGGATTCCATCTTGCATCCATTGCCGCCACAATACATTGCGAACCAAAGCGTTTTGCGCCTTGCGTGATTAAATTGGGATTTTTAATTGCCGCAGAATTAAGGCTAATCTTATCACAACCCACATTTAGCAAATCATACATTTGCTCTAAACTTGCAATTCCACCACCAACGGTTAGGGGAATAAACACTTCTTTTGCCACTTGTTCAACCATTTGCAAGGTTGTTTTTCTAGCTTGAATAGTTGCTGTAATATCTAAAAAGGTGATTTCATCTGCACCTTCATCGTTATAACGCTTTGCCACCTCAACAGGATTCCCTGCATCTTGAAGCCCTAGAAAATTCACCCCCTTTACCACACGCCCATCTTTAATATCAAGGCAAGGAATAATACGCCTTGCAAGTCTATCTTGTATTTTGCTTTTCTCCATCATTCCATTTCTTTCATAATTTTTTACAATCTTAACAAATTGTGCTTTAAAACAATGCTTTTTGTTATAATTCCGTCTCATTTTATTCTTAAGGATTCTTATGCAAACACAAAAAGCGCGTGTCTTTTCTGGTATTCAGCCCACTGGTAATATCCATTTAGGCAATTATTTGGGTGCTGTTAAAAACTGGGTGGATCGCCAAGATTCTTATGAAAATATTTTTTGCGTGGTTAATTCTCACGCAATTACGATTCCACAAGATCCAAAAACACTTAAAGAAAAAACCTATGATTTATGCGCAATGTTACTTGCTTGCGGGATTGATCCCAAAAAATCCACACTTTTTATTCAATCGCAAGTGCAAGAACACACTTCTTTAGCTTGGCTTTTAACTTGTATCACACCTATGGGAGACTTAAGCCGTATGACGCAATTTAAGGATAAAAGCCAAAAGAATCCTAAAAGCATTTTTGCAGGGCTTTTTAATTATCCTAATTTAATGAGCGCGGATATTTTGCTTTATAAGGCTAAGTTTGTGCCTGTGGGTGAAGACCAGAAGCAACATATTGAGCTAGCGCGTGATACAGCAATGCGTTTTAATCGCGATTATGGAGAGATTTTTGTTGTGCCTGAACCTTTGATTATGCAAGAAGGGGCTAGGATTATGGGGCTAGATGATCCAACTAAAAAGATGAGTAAAAGCTCAAGTGATAAGCCAAATCATTCTATTGCTTTAATTGATGAGCCTGATGTGATTTTAAAAAAGATTAAAAAGGCAACAACAGATAGTGAAGGCATCATCGCCTTTGATAAAGAACGCGCGGGAGTGTTTAATTTACTAACTATTTATCAATGCTTTTGCAAACAAGATAAAGTAAGCATTGAAGCAGAGTTTAGCGGTAAGGGATATGGAATCTTGAAAGAAAGGGTTGCTGAAGCGGTGATTGAAGGCTTGCGTCCCATTCGTGAAATGTATTCTAAATTGATTATGGAACAGGATTATTTACATAAAATCTTAGAAGAAGGCACGCAAAACGCCCAAGCAATCGCTAGTGCAACTTATAAAGAAGCCAAAGAAAAAATGGGGCTAATTTAGTGCAAATTTTCATTGCTGGAAGCCATACAGATGTTGGTAAAACTGCTGTGAGTGCCGCACTTTGCTATGCTTTTGATTTAGAGTATTTTAAGCTTGTGCAAGCTGGGATTCCACAAGATTGTGATAGGGTTAAAACTCTCTCTCCAAAAACCAAAATCCACACTAATGGAATCACCTTACAAACGCCTGCAAGCCCACATATTGCAATGCAAAAGGAGGGGGTTTTTTATAAAGGGCTAGAAATTCCGCTCCCAAAGGCGCGAAATCTCTTAGTTGAGAGTGCAGGGGGGCTTTTTACTCCGCTTGATTTAAAAATGTGTATGATTGATTATTTAGAAGCCTCTAAACTCCCTTGTGTGCTTGTTGGGGGATATTATTTAGGGGGCATTAATCATATTTTATTAAGCTTGAAAGCCCTAGAAGCGCGTGGGATTCCGCTTTTGTGTTTAATAATTAGTGGAGATCAAAATCCACAAATGGATTCCTTTATTGCAAAATATGCAAAGATAAACATTGCACACTTTCCTAATTTTTATGATACTAAGAGTTTTGAAAGCCAAACACAAGCATTAAAACAAGAAATAATGGCTTTCAAAATTTTTAATCTCTAAAGCTTAAGTAAGCCTTACTTTAAGACACAAAACGCTACAATAGCAAAAATTTATCAAAATATTTACACAAAGGCACGCTTATGAAATTTAGACTTGCACACGCACCTTATATCGCAAATAAAATTGCCCTAGATTTATCCACTTGTGGCTTTGTCAGTATTTTACACGGACTTGAAAGCATTGCCAAAGTTGCAGAACAATACATTTCCCAAGATATTCAAGAAGAAGCTCGCATTGAAGAAAAAGCTAGAGATTTACTAGAAGAAAATTTAGATGAGATTGAGTTTATGCAAGCTGATGAACACCAACTTTTCTGGCGCATTAAGAAAAAACTTGCAGAAAATGAAAACTTTATTTTGAACTTTGAAGATCGCTACAACAACCTTGCACACAAAATCTTAAATGAACTTTTTGAAGAAGACTTGATTGACTCTGCCACTTCTGAGACACGCATTGTTAATGTAATCTTTAAAGCCATTAATGGCTATTCAAAAATTTATAGTGAAATTGAAGATATTGTCCAAGAACGCATTGCAAATTATAAGCGCAAAATCATTTTTGGAAGCGAAGAGTATGAATTAATTTTTGATAAACTTTACCAAGAGGAACTCAAAAAGAAAGGATTCTTATAATGCAAACTTTTTTAAAAAATGCTTGGATTTACCTAGAAAATGGAATGTTTTTTCAAGCAAAAAGTTTTGGAGCTGAAATGACGAGTGTAGGAGAACTCGTTTTTAACACTTCCCTAACAGGCTATCAAGAAATCACCACAGATCCAAGCTATGCAGGGCAATTTGTATGCTTTACAATGCCAGAAATTGGAATTGTAGGCGCAAATTCACAAGATATGGAAAGTTGCGGAATCTTTGCTAAAGGAATCTTGTGTCGCCACTACAATGAAAATTACTCAAATTTTCGTGCAACAGAGAGTTTAAGCGCATTTCTTAAACGCCACAATACAATGGGGATTTGCAAAATTGATACGCGCCTTTTAACAAAAACACTGCGTGAAGAAGGCGCAATGATGATGGTAGCTTCAACAGAAGTTTCAGACAAGGAAACATTAAAAAAAATTTTACAAAACAGCCCAAGAATTGAAGAAATTAACTACATTAAAGAAGTTAGCACAAAAGCTCCTTATCAACACACAAATGGAAATTTTGACTTTTCTATAATGAAATACTCCACCCCTAACACACAAAGAAAAATCCTAGCCATTGACTTTGGAATCAAGCGAAGCATTTTAAATCAGCTTGTAAGTGCTGGATTTAGCGTAGAAGTGATTCCCCATAGCTTTAACGCACAAGAGCTTATTGCGCGTTTTGCAAAAAGAGAATTTGATGGAGTCTTTTTGTCTAATGGACCCGGAGATCCACAAGTTTTAACCCAAGAAGTTGCTAGCATTAAAGCCCTAATTGACGCTAGAATTCCTCTATTTGCGATTTGTTTAGGACATCAGCTTTTATCTCTTGCGCAAGGCTATCCCACTTATAAGCTAAAGTTTGGACACCACGGCGGAAATCATCCTGTGAAAAACTTACTCACAAATCAGGTTGAAATCACCGCGCAAAATCACAATTATTCTGTGCCAGAATCCATTGTAGAAATCGCAGAAGTAACACATCGCAATCTTTTTGATAACACCATTGAAGGAGTGCGTTATAAAAATGCTCTAATTTGTTCTTTTCAACATCACCCAGAAGCCGGACCGGGACCTTTAGAGTCTGCCGCTCTTTTTAAGGAATTTTCAAAGCTTCTAGATAGCGCAAACACATAGCAATAATGCACTCTCTACATGCCAAAGCCTTAGCGCATTTGGAAAACTTAAAAAAGGATTCCAACTTCCGCTCTCTAGCTCCACAAAAACACAATGGCGCAAGGTTAATCACTAAAGATTCCACGCTTTTAAATCTAGCAAGCAACGATTATTTGGGCTTATCTAGCAATGCAGATTTTAATGCACACTTTTTGGATTCCACATTATTTAAAGAACATTGCCATTTTAGCGCGTCTTCTTCACGCCTACTTAGTGGAAACTTTGAAATTTATAGCCTACTAGAAGCGCATTTAAAAACGCTTTTTAACAAAGAAGCTTTGCTCTTTAATAGCGGTTACCACGCAAATGTTGGAATCCTAAATGCACTAAATACACTCAATGTGCTTTTTGTCGCGGATAAATCCATTCACGCAAGCCATATTGATGGACTAAAGGACTTTAAAAAGCCACATTTAAAACGCTTTTCTCATAATAATATGGAATCTTTAGAATCCTTACTTGCGCAAAATACAGAGCATTATGATGCGATTTTAATTTTAAGCGAAGGGCTTTTTAGTATGGAAGGCGATTTTGTACCTATACAAAAACTTGTGGATTTAAAAAAGAAATTTAAAAATGTGCATTTATATATTGATGAAGCCCACAGCATTGGAAGTTTTGGCAAAAATGGGCTAGGGCTTTGCAAACATTTAGATTTGCTAGAACACATTGATTTTTTAATTTTAACCTTTGGCAAAGCCCTATCATCTATGGGAGCTTGTGTGCTATGTAATGCTACTTTTAAGAATTATTTTATAAACACCGCGCGTTCTCTTATCTACTCTACTGCCCTGCCCTCTGTTAATCTTGCGCGCACATTTTTTGCTTTTTTAGAGCTTCCCAAACTAGAAGCACAAAGGACGCATTTAGAAAATTTAAGCAAACATTTTAAAGCTCTCTTGCAACAAAAGCTAGATTATGAAGTTTTGGGCGATTACAACATTATAAGCCTAGTTTTAAAAGAGAATGCAAAGGCGGTGCATTTTTCTAAAATGCTTGCAACAAAAGGCTATTTTGCCCCAGCAATTAAAACACCAAGCGTGCCACCAAATAAAGCCCTTTTACGCTTTTCACTCACTGCAAATATGGAATCTAAGCCTTTAGAAAACTTAGTAAAAGTGCTAGAAAAGATAGCCTATGCAACTTTATAAATCTTATAACAACACGCAAGAAGTTTTCTTAATCTTTGGTGGATTTGCTTCACATTTTAGCCATTTTGAACCATTTTTTAGAGATTATATTCTTCTTTATAATTACACACATTTAGATTTTAACGCGCTTGTAAATTCCCTAAATGCCTTGCCAAAGGATTGCAAAATCACACTCATTGCCTTTTCTATGGGTGTTTTTGTAGCGCGCATTTTTCTAAGCACGCACGCTTTTAAGCCCCACAAAGCTATTGCCATTAATGGCACAGAATATGGAATCCAAAACAACTATGGAATCCCCCTAACACTTTTTAAACGCACACATCAGCAATTTTTAAAGCATAAAGACCTAGCAATTACGCAATTTAAAAGTAATCTTTTTGGAGAACATTTAGATAAGGCACGAAATTTTAGCTTTTTGGATTCCAACTTTTTATGCGATGAACTTGCCTTTTTTATGGAATCTTGCGCCAAACATAGCACTCTTTTAGAGCCAATTACTTGGGATTTTGCTCTTATTTCAACGCGAGATTTAATCTTTAACCCGCAAGCACAGCGCGCATTTTGGGGCGGGAGAACAAACATTGTAGAGCTTAATGCGCCACATTTTGCCTTTTTTAGCTGGAAGTTTTAATGATCCACAAAGATTGCATACAAAAGAGATTCCAAACTTCTAAAGCCACTTACAAACAAAGTGCGAAAATCCAAAATGCAATGCAAAAAACCTTGCTTGCCCTTTTCAAAAAACACACACCAAATAACTTAGAATCTGTTTTGGAGCTTGGTTGTGGTAATGGGGATTTTAGCAAGAAAATTATGGAATCGTTTTTGTGTAAAGATTATTACGCGCTAGATTTGGTAGATTTTTCTAGTGATTTTGTGGATTCTAACATTTGCTTTTTACAAGGGGATTTTGAACATTTGGATTCCATTTTACCAAACTTAAATTTTAACTGCATACTCTCTAATGCGGCACTGCAATGGAGCAATCAGCGCGCCTTACTTCCACAATTAAGCCAAAGATTAAAGCCAAATGGAATCTTATTATTTAGCACCTTTGGAACAAATAACTTCAAAGAGCTAAAAGAGTTGTTTTGTTTGAGTCTTGATTATTTAAATTTACAAGATTATCCCAAGCTTTTAGAAAATTGTGAAATTTTAGATTCCTTTGAATCCACACAAACTTTACACTTTGATAGCTCTTTAAATGTCTTTAAACACTTTCAAAACACAGGCGTTAATGCGCTAAAGCAGAATTTCACACTCACAAAAGCACATTTAAAAGCATATGAAACAAGATTCCAAAACACCCTAACTTATCACATTCTTTTTATTTGCGCAAAACTAACAAGAACAAAACTCACAGACAAGAGCTAATCTCTTCATCTAAAAAATAGATATTTGCAAAACCGCTATTAACTAAATCACTCCCCAGCAAAGATACCGTGTGCCCGCTGTAACAATTTAATAAAATCTTTTTATCCACATTGTTTTTTAAAAGCGTTTGGAGTTCTTCTTGCGTTGTGAGATTAACTGCCCCTTGCAAATGCCCCTCCATAAAGTCTAGTGGCATTCTAATATCCACAATTATCCAATCCTTTGCGCCAATAACCTTTGGCAAGTCTTCTTTAAAAATTGCTCGCGCTAGACTTTGATGATTTTTTCCATAAGCTTGCATTAGATTCCTTTTCAATGTTTTTATTTAAAGTATATTTCACATTAACACAATAACTCTTAAATTATGCTAGAATATCGGCTTTAAAAGGTGCGTTATGAAAACTCTAACTCTTGCTAGCATTTACGAAATCCAAGGGCATCGCCACGAAGCTGCGGAGATTTATCAAGCCATTTTAGAAAAAGACCCTAGCAACGCAGAAGCAAAAATCGCATTAAAACGCCTAGTTAGCAATCGCAAAAACTACGGCAAAGCAAATGAAGATATGCTAAATTTATTTATCCAAATGGATAGCAATGTGGAATTTAACGAATTTGAAAGGTGGTTATTGCAATTATGGAATTAAAAGAAGCGATTTTACAAACCTTAGCTGAAATTGATACAAATGCAGAATCTATGGAATCCAAACCCGCTTTTGAAGCACCCAAACTTGAACGCGATGCGCTTTTAGATATACTTCCCACAGAACAAACCACCAAAAACACGGATATGCAAAGCCCTTATGCACGCAAAATTGAAAAACTAGATTTTAAAAATACAGAAGAATTAAAAACACTTCTTAGCAAACAATATTTAGAAGAAGAAAAGTTTTTAAACGCACTGCAAGAAAGAATCCTTGTGCTATTTGAAGGCTTACAATCTCCAAATAACCGCAATATAGAAAATAAAGTAGATATGATTCTAAACTTTTTAGAATATACGCTAGCTATTATTGATGAAAAAAAGAGCCAAAGATGAAAAAAAAATTATTATTTACTTTTGATTTACCATTTTTCTTTATAATTTCGCCATCTCAACAGGATGAGTTGAGAGACAAACTTAAGCAATTAAGTTTGGTTATCCTTTTAGGAAGTGTATTTCATCCACTCCTCCTTTGTTTAAGGACACTTAGTGTGAGTAAGTTCTTTGAAAATATTTTTTCTAGCTGGTGTTTTCCTAGATTTTTATTTAACCCCCTAAAATACCCAATCCTCCTTTTTGTTAGGAAAATGCCATGCTAGAAGTGTTGATGATAGAAGATGATTTAGAGCTTGCGACCATTCTTAGCGAATACTTGAAAGCTCACAATATTAATGTAACGAATTATGATGAACCATATACTGGTATGAGTGCGATAAACACTCGACATTTTGACCTCCTTCTTTTAGATCTAACACTCCCAAACTTAGATGGGCTAGAAGTTTGCAAGAAGGTCGCGAAAGAAAAGCGTATCCCGATAATAATCTCTTCTGCAAGACACGATATAGATGATAGAGTCTTAGGACTAGAATATGGTGCTGATGACTATATTCCAAAACCCTATGATCCTAAAGAACTCATCGCAAGAATTCATAGTGTCCTTCGTAGATATAATTTAGCAAAAAACCCAGATAATACAAAAGTCTCTATTCTTCCTTTTCGCTTAGACAAAGGAAGCAGAGAGATTTATTTAAATGGAGAACTTTTAGAACTCACTAAAGCAGAATATGAAATTTTATGCTTTATGCTAGAAAATGTTAATCAAGCCTTAACGCGCGATTCCATTGCAGCACACTCTGATTCAATTAATCCAGACTCTAGCAACAAAAGCATTGATGTTATTATGGGGCGTTTACGCGCTAAAATTGAGAAAAACAATAAAAAATATATATATTCCGTGCGCGGGATTGGATATAAACTGCAATTAAAAGATGATTAAAAATTCTATTATTGTTAAAATTTCGATTCTATTTATTGTAGCAATAATTGGCTTAGGTGCATTTTCTTACTATTTTATCCGCGAAGAGATAAACAAAGAAATCCTAGAAAATCAGCTAAAATACAGCCAGTTTCTAGCTACAATCAACCAGCTTGTGCGTTTTGGTGGCAATGTAGATTTAATTGAAAAATATCTCTATGAACTAGGATTGCAACAAATCCAAGAAGAAAAAGCTCTAAAAAACTTTGAAAATCACTTAACGCCAAACCTAACAAATGGAATTATTGCTAAGGTTATTAAACAGGAAAATGGTGTGTATTTATTTCTTCAAACCCCAACAGAATGGAAACTCTATGGAGATTTTCATAAAAACAAGCTTTTCAATTACTATCTTATCACATTTTTTGCATTTTTGGTCGTTGTGTTTTTGTTTGCCCTTGTGATTAAAAGCATTTTGCCTCTTAAAACCTTGCGTAAAGAGATTAGAAAATTTGCCAATGGGCAAACAAACATTGCTTGCAAGATTAATCAAAATGATGAAATCGGGGAGCTTTCGCGAGAATTTGAAAACGCAGTAGAAAAAATTAACGCGCTCAATCAATCACGCCATTTGTTTTTACGCGCCATTATGCACGAGTTAAAAACACCCATTACAAAAGGCAGAATCACAGCAGAAATGATTGATAATTCTGTGTATAAAGAGCGTTTATGTAGTGTGTTTGAACGCCTAAATTCCCTAATTAATGAATTTGCAAAAATTGAAGAATTAAGCTCGCGCAATTATTGCTTAAATAAGCAAAATTATGTGTTGAAAGATATTTTAAATCAAGTATTTGCAATGTTACTTTTAGATAAAACACAAATCCAAGAGCTTTTTAGCTTGCCTAATGAAAACTATATTTTACGCTGTGATTTTGAAATGCTAACTTTAGCAATAAAAAACTTACTAGATAATGCCCTAAAATACAAAAGCAAGGGCAAGGTAGAGCTTCGTGCAAAAGGTGATGATTTAGAGATTCTAAACTTTGGCACACCACTTCCTTACTCACTAAAAGACCACTGCAAGCCATTTTTCAAAGATGAAAAATCTAATAAAAATGGTGGGCTTGGGCTTGGAATCTATATTGTCAAAAGCACGCTAGAATCACAAGGCTTAACCCTTGATTACACACATATCAACGATATGAATATTTTTATCATAAAAGGCGTTATCGCCCAAAATCCAAAATAAAGGAATTCTATGTTTAAGCGTTTAAGAAGAGTTAGATTAAATAGCGTGGTGCGCAATCTTGTAGAAGAAAATAGCCTAAGAGTGCAAGATCTTATTTATCCACTTTTTATCACACACGGAGAGAGCGTTAAAAACACAATTGCAAGTATGCCTGATGTCTATCAACTAAGCATTGATAACGCACTAAAAGAATGTGCCGAGCTTCAAAGTCTAGGAATTAATGCAATAATGCTTTTTGGGATTCCGTCTATTAAAGATAGTATAGGCTCTGAAGCACTAAGCGAGCAAGGAATCATCGCACAAGCTTTGCGTGCAATCAAAGAGAAATTACCAAATTTACTTTTATGTGTGGATTTATGCTTTTGTGAATACACAGACCACGGACATTGTGGAATCCTAAACCCAAAACTTCAAAGCGTAGATAATGATTTAACGCTAGAGATTTTAAACAAGCAAGCCCTTGTGCTAGCAAAGGCTGGTGCGGATTTAATTGCACCAAGCGGAATGATGGACGGAATGATTCTATCTTTGCGCCAAGCCCTAGATAATGCAGGATTTTCACACATACCGCTAATGAGCTATTCTACTAAATTTGCTAGTGGCTATTATGGACCTTTTAGAGATGTCGCACAAAGCACACCAAGTTTTGGAGATAGAAAAAGCTATCAGCAAAACCCAGCAAATCGTAGAGAAGCAATTCTTGAGAGCCTAGAAGATGAAGCGCAAGGGGCGGATATTTTAATGGTAAAGCCCGCTCTTGCTTACCTTGATATTGTAAGAGATATTAGAGAAAGAAGTCTATTGCCTCTTGCTGTGTATAATGTAAGTGGAGAATATGCAATGCTAAAGTTTGCACAAAAGGCAGGATTAATTGACTATGAACGCGTATTAATGGAAACAATGATAAGCTTTAAGCGCGCTGGAGCAGATATTATCATCACTTACCACGCAAAAGAGATTGCAAAATTATTAATTAGAATCTAAAATGTAAATACATTTTAGATTCTAATTAGATTCCAACTCCCCTACCACCACCAAGCAAACTTCACAAACACACTATGAGAGTTTGCTTTGCTTGAGAGTGTAGAGATTCCATTATAGTTTAATGAGAGATTAGCATTTTCTAAGAAATCATAAGATAATCCCATTTGCACAAATGCATACCATCTTGCAACATCAATTTCACTTGTAAGGATATTTCTATCTAGCTTTAATCTTCCTTCTGCATCTTTATAAACATTGTATAAACCACCTACACTAAAAGATGTTCTTAAACGATTACTATAAGGGGATTCTATTTTTATAGAAGCAACTGTATCTATAAAGTTAAAATATTGTGCCTTATAATGTTCATTTGTTCCACCTAAGTGTTGTAATGTAAAGTCTTTAGAATGCATTCCTAAATAATTAAATCCTATCTCTGGAGTTACTCTTAAATAGTTATGCAACATATAATGGCTTAATCCAACTCTTGCATTTACTCCATATCCATAAATCTTTGCAGTAGAATCTACTTTTGTAACACCATCTGTATAAGTTTTGCTAACATCTGCATTAGTGTAATCAAGATTTGTTGTAAGACTCACAAAATATTGTGTTAAACCTTTTCTATAAAAAATATCATAATAAGATAATCCCCCAAAGTAAGATTTATTATCAAACTCTAATCTTTGGTTAGAAACATCTTGATCTGCACTTTCAAATCCGCCATAAACACCTAAGATTCCATAATCATTTGGAAGTAGTCTTTGTGTTCCTATTAGCATTCCTGCAGAATTAGATTTTAGTTTTCCACTGCCCCCTTCCATATCTGCACTAAAGTATTGATAATAAGGAATTACAAAGGAATGGTTTTTAGATTCTAAGTTATTATGGTTAATATAGAGTTTTTCAAACTCTGATAAAACATCTGCATCTGTTGGTGCTTCTCCTTCTTTAGAGAGTTCCATATCTTCTATGGCATTAAAGTTTGTTGCAAAGTTCTGTGTGGTGGTAGCTCTTAAAAGATTTGAAACGCTCATATTTCTAAGTCTTGAAGAATACACAACAGATTGTGCTAAGGTTTTACCACTTAATTCTGCACGATTAATTTTTGCTCTATATCCCCCATTATTGTTTGCACTCTCAAAGGTATAAATTCCAGAGATAGAATGGATATTATTAGCATCAATTCCTTGATTAGTATTAATTTGCTCTCCTACTGCATTTCCATCTTTATCTGCAAAGAAAGTATTAGAATCATAGATTTTATCTATATCTAAATCTTCAGTGTTAATATAGACTTTCTCTAAAGAGATTCCAGCAATATTATCTCCACCTACAAGTAAAGAGCCATCTTTTCTTTCATCATTAGTTGTAAATTCGGGTGCTTTAAAATACCAATCTTTAATAGAGAGTTTAGCATTTACTCCATTGTTTTCTAATTGCACACCATTATTGTTTTTACCAATGATTCCATTTGCAAGATTACTTACTGCTCTTGTTATACCATTATCAAGGTTATTAGCAAGAGTCATAGTTCCACTATTAGTAATACCTTGAGAAATATTTCCAGTATTAGTAAGAGTTAATTCACCAGAGTTAGTGATATTTTCAGTAATTGTTCCAGAGTTAGTTAGAGTTAAATTACTATTAGCATTATTAGTAACTCCCTTAGAAATATCTCCAGTATTAGTTAGAGTTAATTCCCCAGAGTTAGTGATACTTCCTGTGATGTCTTTGTGGTTATCTAAGGTAAGATTTGCATTGGTATTGTTAGTAATATCTCCTGTAATGTTCTTTTGATTAACTAAAGTGAGATTTGCATTAGTGTTGTTAGTAATACCATTAGTGATAGTTCCACTATTAGCTAGAGTTAGTTTTCCAGTTCCATTATTAGTAATACCATTTTTAATGTTTCCAGAGTTTATTAAAGTGGTATCTTTTTTACTCTCACTTTCAAATCCATTTTCTAATGTCCCAGAGTTTGCTAATTGTGCAAGCTCTCCTTTGTTTGTGAGTTTATCATTAATAGTTCCTTCATTAATTAGAGCATCAAGTTTAGCAGTATTGGCAAGTTCTACTTCTTTAATAGTTCCTTCATTACTTAAAGCTTTTAGAATAGAATCTACTTTAATAGTTCCATTAAAGTTTCCTTTATTAGAGATTCCACCTACTTCCCCTTTTATATCTAGTGTTCCATTAAAGGTAGAACCCTCTTCATAAGAAATATATCCTACTTCTCCACCTTTATCTACTGTAAGACTACCTGAAAATGTTCCTTTATTAACAACTCCGCCTAAACTTGCATTGTTTTCTACTTTGATTGCGTCATTAAAGGTTGAATTTTTTTCATTAATAAAAGCTCCTGCTACTTTACCACCATCTTTAATAGTAAGATTTCCTTTAGCGTTATTGCTATAAGTAATATTACCTGTGATGTTTCCACCATTATTAACATCTATTTTAGAAAGATTTCCAGAATTTGTAATATTACCTTCTAAGCTTGCTTTATCAATTGTGATACCATTTGTGATTGTGCCTTCATTAGTAATATTACCTACTTTAGAATTATTAGTAATACTTACTTCTTTAATGGTTGCATTTTTAGCATTGCTTAGAGCAGTTAGGATTCCACTATTTAGTCTAATAGCTTCTTGAATTGTTCCAGAGTTAGAGATTGCTCCAACCTTAGCATTAGAGCTTATATTAATTTCTTTAGAGATTGTTCCACTATTAGTAATATCGCCTATTGTTCCATTGTTTTCTAATTTAATAGCTTCTTGAATTGTTCCTTTGTTATCAATGCTTGTTAGTGTAGCATTATTTACAGAAATGTTTTTTGCAATGATTGCACCAACAGCATTAGAGATTGTTCCAACCTTAGCATTAGAGTTTATACTAATATCTTTAGAGATTGTTCCGCCATTGTTGTTAATGGCTTGAACACTCGCACCATTACTAAGATTTAAATCTCCATTGAAATCTTTAGAATTGTTAATTGTATTAACACTAATGTTATTAAGATTTAAATCACTATTAAATGTTCCTTCATTAGAGATTGTTCCAACATTGCCTTTTAAATCAAGATTGGCACTAAAAGTTGAGTTTGCTCCTTTGTTTTGAATACCACCTAGGCTAGAGCCTTTATCTAGTGTAATTGTATTTGTAGCTTCATAATTTGCACCATTTTCATTGATGATAGAACCACCAACACTTCCACCATTGTTAATAGTAATGTTTCCTGTTTTTGCATTGGTTCCGCTGTTTTTAATGTCGCCACCTACGCTACCGCCATTGATAATAAGTGCAGTCATTATATCTTCGTTTTTAATGTCCCCATTAATAGTTCCACTCACCTGAATATTTTTCATTGTGCCAGATTGATTTTCAACTCCGCCTTTAATAGTCCCTGTTACAATAATTTCATCAATCACACTTTTACCAGTAACTAAACCTTGGGTAGCAAACCAAGAATTAATAATTGCGCCTTCAAGAACACCTGTTTTCCCTATGTTAATTGTTCCAATTTTTGTTTGGCGAAAATTTATAATACTAGCATTGGAGTTACCAGCGCCAATAGAACCTTCAACATTTAATGTATTAATTTTCCCTCGACGGGTATAAATTCTACCATCTAATCTGCCACCTTCTTCTATAAATATACTACTATCATTAGTGCTATTACCAACAGCTATGGAAGAAGTGCTAGCATTATAGCTATCAACAACTGGTGTCCCCTTTGATACAATCCCTCCCTTTTTAATTGTAACTGTTGTTCCATTGATACTAAATGGATTACTACTCCCTGTAATATCCCGTGCATTGACATTTGTAAGTAAGGTTGTTAAAACTAATGAACCATAAAAGAATGAAGAAGTAAGTCGTTTTAGTGGCTGATAACTAGGATTTGCCCCCCCCCCCCGCTGGGTTAATTGAACATTGTTTTGCATTTATTTCTCCCTTATTTGTAAAAATAAAAATGTGTAATTATACTTCTTTGCATAAGAAAAATAAATAAAACATTTTTAATTTACTTTTTTTTATTACTTTTTATGCCACTTTTTATATCCAAGCCTTTATGTTTAGGTTGAAAGACTTACAAGGAATCCTAAAAAAATTCTAACTCTCTTTAAACATTCTGCTTGCTAGTTTTTTTGCTTTAACGGCGCGCTCTTCTTGCTTGAGCGAAGAATACAACGCATTTGTGTGTTCTTCTAGCATTTTTTGGCTATTTATTAACTTTTCATTTTCTTTTGGAGATAATTTTTTGTATTCCCCATTAGAGCCTAATTCGTGCGCTTTAGCGTTATCTTCACTTTGGATTTTGATAATTTCAAAAAGCTTGTTTGCTAGCTCATCATCAAAAATAGGCGTCATTAGCTCTACACGGCGCTCTAAGTTTCTTGGCATTAAATCCGCGCTTGCAAAGTAGATTGGCACTTCTGCGTGCTTAAAATAATAAATTCTTGCGTGTTCTAAATATTTACCCACAATAGAAACCACACGAATATTCTCGCTAACCCCCTTAATTCCCGGTCGCAAGCAACAAATTCCACGCACGATTAAATCAATCTTAACCCCAGCATTTGAAGCCTTGTAAAGCGCTAAAATCACATCAGTATCTACAATGGAGTTTGCCTTTAAAATAATGCGCCCCTCACTTCCCATTCTTGCTTCATTTTCAATTAAATCCAAAATTTTTGGCTTGATTTGCAAAGGGGCGGCAAGCAATACGCTTAGTTTAGATTTGTGTGAGAAACCAGAGAGATTGTGAAAAAACTTAGTCGCGTCTTGCGTAAATGCACGCTTAGAAGTCATATAGCTAATATCTGTGTAAATTTTTGCTGTGCTTGGATTGTAATTTCCTGTGCTTAAATGCACATATTCGCGCAATTCTTTTCCAATGCTTTTAATCACTAAGGCAATTTTAGCATGCACCTTAAGTCCCGGAACACCATAAATTACATGCGCCCCAGCGGATTCTAATGCCCGCGCCCAATGGAGATTATTCTCTTCATCAAATCTTGCTTTTAGCTCCACAAGAGCAGTTACTTGCTTGCCGTTTTCAGCCGCTTCAATGAGAGATTTTACAATGGGTGAGTTTTTGCCCACACGATAAAGTGTCATTCTAATAGAAAACACATCAGGATCTTTTGCGGCACTTTGGATAAAATTCACCACAGGATCAAAGCTTTCATAGGGTTGAAAGCTTAGAATATCTTGACTATCAAGCACAGAAAAAAGATTGACATTAGAATCAAGTGGTGGTAAAACCTTAGAAGTGTAGCTTGGAAAAGTTAGTTTTGCAAAATTTTTATTCCCGACAATCTCCCAAAGAATACTAGAGTTCATCGGCACTTCAGATTCATAAATATCTTCTGGGGCAACTTGAATGTATTGCGTGATGAAGTTTTTTAGCTCTAAATCATCAGTTTTTCCAATTTCAAGGCGGATAATCTCTCCTTTTCGGCGCGACTTTAATCCCTCTGTCATTAACGCCATAAAATCATCGCCCTCTTCTTCTTCAATCTCCATATCTGCGTTTCTTGTAACCCTAAATGCACTCCAACTTAACGCTTTAAAGCCCGGAAAAAGCTCATTTGTAAATTCCGCCACAATAGAATCGGTGCAAAAATAAGTATCCCCTAATTGCACAAACCCCGGAAGCATTCTTGAAATGCGTGTCATACCAAACTTTATCTCATTGGGATTATCTAAATTTTGAAGCTTTAAAGCAAGCACATAGCTAAGATTATTTAAATGCGGAAAAGGATGTGTTGCATCTACAGCAATAGGCACAACAATAGGGTAAAGATGATTTAAAAAATACTCCTGCAATTCTTGCTTTTCTTGCTTATTGCCTTGCGCATAAGTTTTAATATGCAATCCAAGCTTTGCCAAACCCTCTTTAATAGAAAAATAGCAATCCTCTAGGCATTTTTTTTCTCTCTTTAAATAGCTTCTAATTTGTTCTAACTGATCTTTTGGCGTGAGTCTATCAGGACCACTCTCTGTAATGCCGGCACTATAAAGGCGTTTAAGTCCCGCTACGCGCACCATATAAAATTCATCTAAATTTGTGCCATAAATCGCAATAAACTTAAGCCTTTCTAAAAGCGGATTATTTTCATCTTGAGCTTCACTTAAAACGCGCGTATTAAATCGCAACCAAGATAACTCACGATTAATAAAATTAGCAGATTTATTCAAAGAATTTTGTGGCATAGCAACCCCTTTATTGTGTGGAAATTTGCTTTATTATATATGGAATTGCGTTAAAAAGCCTTGAACGCTTATAGAAATGTTAGAATTTGTAAGCTTTAAGTTGCTTTTGTGTATCATTGCGACTTAAAATTTGCTTTGGGATTAACAATGGAGAAATTAAACTATAAAGATTCTGGCGTAGATATTGCCGAGGGAAACGCACTTGTAGAAGACTTAAAAGGGCTTGTTAAACAAACCTTTAATCAAAATGTCTTAGGTGGAATCGGATCTTTTAGTGGTGCATTTTTGTTGCCTAGTGGCTATAAAGAGCCTGTGATTTTAGCTGCCACAGATGGCGTTGGCACGAAGCTAAAGCTAGCTATTGATAGTGGAATCTTAAATAGTGTTGGGATTGATTTGGTTGCAATGTGCGTTAATGATTTGATTTGCAATTTTGCAACGCCTATGTTTTTTTTAGACTATTATGCCACTGGCAAGCTTGATAAAAATGCCGCATTGCAAGTGATTAGTGGAATCACACAAGGTTGCTTAGAAGCACAATGTGCATTAATTGGTGGAGAGAGCGCGGAAATGCCCGGAATGTATAAGGATAAGGATTTTGATTTAGCAGGCTTTGCAGTAGGAATTGCTGAAAGAGAAATTGTAGAGCGTCCGCTTCAAGCAAGCATAGGCGATGTATTAGTCGCGCTTCCAAGCAGTGGAATCCACTCTAATGGCTATTCTTTAGTGCGCAAAATCCTAGAAAAGCACGCGATTAATTTAGATTCCAACTTTAATGGAAAGCCTTTAATTGAAACTTTACTAACGCCTACAAAAATTTATGTTCAAACTTTTAAAAAACTCCAAAGCAAAATCAAAGCCTTAGCGCATATTACCGGGGGCGGACTTGTAGAAAATCTTCCGCGCGTTCTGCCTAATGGAATTTGCGCAAAAGTGATTGAAAAAAACATTCAACAATTACCAATTTTTGAAATGCTTTGCCACTATATCCAAGATACTGATAAATATCGCACCTTTAATATGGGTGTTGGAATGGTGCTAATTGTGGATTCTAAAGACGCGGATTTTGTTGCTAAAGAATCTGGAGGTTATATCTTAGGAATGCTTGAAAGTGGAGAAAAAGGTGTAGAATTTGTGTAGAATATGATTTTTTGTTATAATCTAGCCCAAAAAGAGAAAAGATACTAATGCTTGAAAACCTAAAAAAGATTCTAAAGGTTTATCCCTTACCTGTTTTTGTGTTCTTGCTAACATTTGTAGCGTATTATTCCGCTTTTGAGCTTTTAAAGGAAAAAGAATCTGCACAACCCCCTATTTCTGAAGAAGAATCTATGCAAAGCGTAGCAGAAATCCCACAAAGCGCACAACAAGTTTTAATTCAAGAAGCTAGAACGCAACCTAGCCAAATACCCTTAGAAGCGCCGCTAACAACACCACAACAACTTCCAGAATCTAATCCTATCATTTTTTTAACAAGTCTTGTAAAATCCTTAAATATCCGCCAAGATACAAACACGCAATCCCCTATCGTTGGCAAACTCACTCCAACGCAAACCGCTATAAGTCTTGATGAAAGGGACGGCTGGGTTTTGCTGGCAGATTCTAATACTAAAGAACCTATTGGTTGGTCTTTAAAGCGTTTCACAAAAGAAATAGAAGCACCACAAAAGTTAGAATCTAAAATTAATGTTGCAACTCCGCAAACACTGATACAAACAGAAACTAAACAAGCACTTTATGCCTCTAAAGTGCCAAGCTTAAATATTAGAGAAAACCCTAGCACGGAAGCTAGAATCCTAAACAAACTCACACCAAGTGATGCGGTTAGCATTGTAGAAACAAATGGAATTTGGGTAAAAATCCAAGACTCAACCACTAGTGGCAAAAATGGCTGGGTTGTGCGCCGCTCCCTAATTTTGCGCGATTAATTATGCAATTTGCAGTCATTGGCAATCCAATTTCCCATTCACTCTCTCCTATCTTACACAATCACGCTTTTAAAATGCTAGGAATACCGGGCTTTTATGGGCGTTATTTATTGCAAGAAAATCAATCTTTCTATCATTTAAGAAGCTTGCATTTAAAGGGCGCAAATATTACCGTGCCTTTTAAAGAAGTTGCTTTTAATTCTTGTGATGAAATCTTTGGAATCGCTCGTGAAATCGGAGCTGTTAATACCATTATTTTTGAAAAAGGCAGAATGCTAGGGTATAACACCGATGCTTTAGGATTCTATCTTTGCATTAAAGATTTAGCACCAAAAAATGCCCTAATCATCGGTGCTGGTGGCTCAGCAAAGGCTGTTGCTCACATTTTAAAGCAAAAAGCAATTTGCGTAACACTTATTAATCGCTCAAAAAAACGCTTAAAGGATTTTAAAAACTTTGAATGTTTTACCTTTGATACATTTACGCCTAAAAATCCCTATGATTTAATCATTAACACTACTCCAGCAGGGCTTACAAATAGTGATTTACCTTTAGCAAAAGAGTATTTAAGCCCCTTGCTTAAAAAAGCGCGTCTTGCCTTTGATTTAATTTATGGCAGACAAACACCTTTTTTAACTCTTGCAAAATCCATAAATATCGCAACTAGTGATGGCAAAGCAATGCTAATTAATCAAGCCATTTTAGCCTTTGAAATTTTTATGGAATCCCAGAATATCACATTTGATACAAAAATTTTACACCAAAGTATGCAACATATCCTTTAATATGCTACAATAATCTCAATTTCACTACAAGGATAGCAAATGCAAACAATCATTACTTCCCGCCACTTTGAACTTACTCAAGCAATGAAAGACTATATTTTCAGTCTTACGCAAAGCCTTGAAAAATACCAACTTGACATTCTAAGCACGCGTGTTATCGTAACTTACCAAGAGAAAAAAGGTAGCAAAAAAGGTGAAAAAAAGAAAAAACGCACCTTTGGTATTGATATTACCCTATCCTTAGCACATTCTAATACGCTTGTGATTAATCAAATTGATAAGGATTTTTATGCAGCTGTGGATTTAGCAATTGGCAGAATGCACAAGATTTTGCGTCGCTACCACGATAAGCACAACAAAAAGTTTGCCACTCCAACGCAGGATTTAATGGTAACCACGATTTTGCGTGATGAAGCCCTAGCAAACAAGGGCGAAGATGAAATTGTGCCTATGGATTTAGATTTACACAAGCCTTTGGATATTGAAGATGCACTAGAACGCCTAAAAAGTAGCTCGCAGCAGTTTTTTGTCTTTAACGATAAGGATTCTAAAATGCGTGTGATTTACAAGCGAATTGATGGAAAATACGGACTTTACTAGAAAAATCTATCTTGTTGGCGGAGCTGTTCGCGATGGGCTACTTAAGCTCCCCATTAAAGATAAAGATTATGTAGCGGTGGGCTTTAGCGAAGAAGATTTTGCACATTTGCCTAAAGTCGGTAAAAGCTTCCCTGTTTTTCTACAAAAAGATGGCTCACAAATCGCTCTAGCAAGGCGTGAGAAAAAGACACAACACGGCTATAATGGATTTAGCATAGAAACACAGCAAGTTTCTTTGTATGAAGATTTAAAACGGCGCGACTTAACACTAAATGCCATTGCCTTTGATGAAACCACACAAACTTACTACGATCCGTTTAATGGAAAAAAAGACTTAGAAAATAAGATTTTACGCCACATTAGCGAAGCCTTTTGTGAAGATCCTTTGCGCGTGCTTAGGGCTGCAAGACTTCGTGCTAGACTTGGTATGGAGTGGAAAATCCACCAAAGCACAAAAGTTTTAATTTACAAAATGCGCGATGAGTTGTGCTATTTGGAGAAAAACCGCGTGTATAAGGAAGTAGAAAGTGCGCTTTTAGGGCAAAATTCCCATTTATTTTTTGAAAGCCTTTTTGAACTTGGCGTGCTTGATATGATTTTCCCTAGCATTTACGCGCTAACCACTTTAAAAGAAGGCAATTTACACCACCTAGAAGCATCTGTCTTTGCGCACACAATGGAAGTCTTAAAGCACACAGACTCTCAAAAAAACACCAAGCAATGCTTGATTTTAAAGTTTGCCGCACTCTACCACGACATTGCAAAGCCCTATTGTTATCGCAATTTTGGCAACTCACAAGGACACGATAATTTAAAAATCATCGCTCCACTTTTAGATATTTCAATCCCAAATGCCATTAAAAAGCCTATGCTACTTTTAATCCAAAATCACATTAAAATCTACTTACTTCCGCAAATGCGCCTTAGTAAATGCGTGAAGTTTTTTGATTCTTACAAAAAAGATTCTATATTGCTAGAACTTCAACTTGACTTGCTTTTAGCTGACAAACAAGGACGAATAAGCCAAAAATTTTTAGATTCCAACTTTTTAGACTTTAAAAAAACTTTGCTAAATACCTTTAATACGCTTTTAAACTATTCTCCAAAGGAATGGATCGCACAAAATAACCCCACTCCAAATGCCATACAAACACAGGTTTTAAAAGAAAAAATTAGAATCTTAAAAAAAGATTCCACATTTTTATCCCTTCAAAAATGCCTTTAAATCTCCATTAAATCCTGTGATTTTGACACATTCTTGGCATAACTCTAAAGGCTTATCATTAAAAAACTTCATTTGAATTTTATGCGAATAAATCCCTAGAAAAAAACGCAACTCATAAGCAATCACTGCTAGAAAATCAGGACTTTTAAGCCCATCTAAACAAGCCTTACAGCCACATAAATGCACACCTGGATCGCCTTGTGCTCTAAAGAGAGATTCTTGGATTTTTGCTTGATAGAGCAAAACTTTTTGTTGTGAGTTATTAGGATAGGAAAAATAGATTCCATCTAAATCCGCACTCAAATTACTAAAATCCGCTTGAATCCCACCATTTTGAAGTTGTTTAAGGAGTGCGTTTTGCAGAGAAAAGCTTTCATCAGAGCATACAGAGATGATTTTTTCAAAAAACATTTAATAGCTTTTTTCAATCAAATCACAAAGAATATGCCCCATTAAAATGTGCATTTCTTGGATTCTTGGCGTATCATTACTTGGAGAGATTAATAACACATCACAAAAATTTTGCATAGCCCCACCATCTCTGCCACTAAAACCTAAAGTCTTGCAGCCCATTTTGCGTGCCTTTTCTAGCGCGTTTAGCACATTTTTACTATTTCCGCTTGTTGAGATTCCCCATAGCAAATCCCCATTTCTTGCCAAGGCTTCACATTGCCTAGAAAACACACAATCATAGCCATAATCGTTGCCAATAGCTGTAAGCGCACTTGTATCTGTTGTAAGAGCTATGGCACTAAGCCCTTGTCTCTCCTTTTTATAACGCCCTGTAAGCTCTGCGGCAATGTGTTGTGCGTCTGCGGCACTTCCGCCATTGCCGCAAAGTAAAATCTTGCCTCCACTTTTAAGTGTGTCAATTAGCATTTTTGCCGCCACTTCTAAGCTAGGCACGAGAGATTCTAATTTTTTGGCACTTTGTAAATGTGCTTGTATTTCACTTAAAATTAATGTTTGCATTATGATTCCTTTATAAACTCTTAATTTTTTGGATTAAATGCGTTGTGCTTTTGCCCTCTATAACATCAATCAAACGCACTTCCTTGCTAAATTTTGCGCCCACAACTTCTTTATTTGCATAATCCGCACCCTTAACAAGAACATCAGGGCGGATTTTTGCAATCAGCCACTCTGGCGTGTCTGCATCAAACACTACCACAAAATCCACACATTCTAAAGCACAAAGTTGCGCGATTCTATCCCTTTGGCAATTCACAGGACGCAACTCCCCTTTTAAGCGTTTAATGGAAGCATCGCTATTTAATCCAACAATTAGTAAATCCCCTAATTTACGCGCCTTGTGGAGATAATCCAAATGCCCTAAATGCAAAAGATCAAAACAACCATTAGTAAAAATCACCTTAAACCCTTCTTGCTTTAACTGCTCTAAGCTCTCTAAAAAGGGCGTAAAATCACTCTCTCTAATCCACTTATCCCCATAAAAATTAAGTGTTTTGCGTTTTAAAATCTTGCTAATTTGCGAGCTAAAACCAAAACTATTTTGCTCTACATCAAAGATTTTTAAAAACTCTGTATTTGCAAGTGTAGAATCTAAAAGATTATTGCGCTTTAAATACGCAAAAATCTCTTGCTTGCTTGCTGTTGCTGAACCTAATTTGCTAACCACCACAGCAGCAGCAGCATTTGCAAAATACACGCTTTGAGAGATTGGCTCACCTAAAGCTAACATATAGGCTAATGATGCAATCACCGTATCTCCAGCCCCAGTTACATCAAAGACTTCCCGCGCAATAGTTGGAATCCTTTTTATCTCTTGTGTTGTGCTATCTTTAAAAGCGATTCCATCTTCGCTAAGTGTGATTAAAGAAATCTCTAAATCACACAAATCCTGCAAGCATACAAGGGCTTCTTTTAAGCTTTTTTCATCGCAAATTGTGATACTGGTGGCTTCTGCGGCTTCCTTTTTATTGGGCGTTAGCAGTGTTGCGCCTTTGTATTTTGTGTAATCCCTGCCCTTTGGATCAGCCAGTATTTTTACACCTTTGCTTTTTGCTAGGGCAATTAAGCGTTGTGTAAGCTCCACACTTAGCACACCTTTTTGATAATCGCTTAACACAATACACGCGATGTTGGAATCCAAAATCAACGCCTCTGTGAATTTTAAAATAAATGCTTCGCCCTCTTTTGTAATTTTCGTCTTATCCTCCCTATCCACACGCACAACTTGCTGATGCCCGGCGATGATGCGCGATTTTTGCGTGGTTGGGCGATTATTTTCAAAAAAGATTCCATCTGTGTGAATCCCTAGCTTTTCTAGCTCTGCTTTTAGCGTGCTTCCCGCCTCATCTTCTCCTGCAATTCCACAAATCCAAACGCTAGAATCTAAACTCACAAGATTGCTTGCCACATTACACGCACCGCCTAAATTTAGGGATTCTTTTTTTACATCAATGACTTGCACAGGGGCTTCTGGAGAAATACGCTCACAATTTCCCCAAATGTAATGATCTAAAATTAAATCCCCAACAACTAAAATCTTTGGCTTCACTTACTTATCCTACAATTGCATTCCACAAGCCATTTGCGTGGATTGCCTTAATTTCAGGCAAATAATTTTTCACCCCAACTTCTAAAGAAAAGCGCGGAGTGTAACCTAAAAATTCCTTTGTCAGCGTGATATTTGCCTCTGTGTGTGTTTGAAAAAACGCATAAGGATTATCAAAATACTCCACTTCAAACTCCCCTAAATCCATTTTCAAACACGCAATAATATCGTTAAAAGAGCGCGCATTGCCACTTCCTACATTATACACACCACTTTTTTTAGATTCCATTGCCTTGATATTTGCTTGAATCACATCTTCAATATACACAAAATCACGCTTTTGCTCTCCCATTTTAAAAAGTCTCACCCTTTTTTGCTCTAGGGCTTGCAATCCAAGCTGTAAAATCATTGACGCGGTTTTGCCTTTATAGACCTCTTTGTTTCCATACACATTAAAATAACGCAAGCCCACAATGCTTAAATTAGGGTATTGCTGCAAATATTTTTGCGTAAGATTATCCATCATTAGCTTTGAAAATCCATACACATTTTCTGGAATCTCTCCGCTTCCTATGCTATTTGGCGCAGGGGAATTTCCATACACTCCCGCACTTGAAGCATAAATCATTTTTGCCCCTTGACGCACGCATAAATCTAGCAAATCCTTATAAGCATTAACATTTGCGCGCAACACCGCTTCTTGATCCATCACCGTTGTATCAGAGATTGCTGCTTGATGAAAGATATAGTCAAAATTATAAGATTCTAAACGCTCTAAATCTGCTTTATTTGTTATATCTCCAGCAATCACTTCACCTTTAAAATCTAATAAATTCTTAAAATGCCCAAGCGATTTAAAATGCCCATTACTAAAGGTTTTCTCGCTTCTAAAGCTATCAAAAACAACAACTTCTGCCTTATGGTATTTTTGAAAATAAAGTGCTAAATTTGAACCAATAAATCCAACCCCACCTGTAATTAAAATCTTTTTGCCTTCTAAAGAATCATTAATATATTGCATTTTATCTCCTAAAAAACTTTTAATAATTCTGACGATTATAACAAAAACCGCGCAAAAATGCGTATTTTATGTTATATTTATAAAAATTTTATATTTTAAGGGTTGCTACTATGCAAAGTCTCATTAGTGCTGATATTGAAGCACTTCCTCCCTTGCCACAAACCATATCTGAACTTCAAAAAGTCTGCCTAGATGAAGAAACCACTATAAAGCAGGTTGCTAACATTATAGAAAAAGATCCCTTTTTAACCGCAGAATTAATAAAATACGCAAACTCTCCCATTTATGGTTATGCAAGACAAATACACTCTGTGTTTCAAGCAGTTTCTATGTTTGGAATCTCCACCGCAAAAGGATTAGCCATAGCAAGTGCTGTTAAATCTAGCTTCCAAATTGATTTAAGCCCTTATAAAATCAGCACAAAGGATTTTGTAAATAGCGCAAACTTAAAAAGTGCGTTTTTGCTTCAATGGTATGACAACAAAAGAGAGTTTTTAGGGATTTTAATACCTTGTGCGCTTGTAATGCACATCGGAATGGTTGTGATTACAGATTGTTTAAAAAAGCAAAATAAAGAGCTAGAGTTCGCACAACAATTTGACCCAAAAGACTTCTTAGAATCCGAAAATAGGCTCATAAATTGTAATCAATTTAAGATTTTAGGGCTTTTATTTGAACACTGGAATTTTGAAAGCACAATGGTGCAAACTGCAAATCATCTCTTAAGCGATGAATTACCAACAAATTTAGCATCCTATGTCTATCCACTAAGGGTGATAAACGCGCTTATTAGCCCTTTTAGCATTGCTAATGAAGCGCAAATCCAAGCCGCCTTGCAAAATGCACGCAACTATCAATTAAACCTAGAATCTTTTAATGCCACACTTGAAAACCTTGAAACGCTTCAAAAGTTAGTCTAATCTATCTCCCTTCTTTTTGGGCTTGTAGCATTTCACTTTCTGTTTTTACCACTTCCTTAATAAAGACATCAATCAGCTCATCTTGCTTGTATTTTCCAACAATCTCACCCTTTTTAATCACAAGCCCATCGCCATTCCCAAAGGCAATAGCAACATCAGCGTGCTTTGCCTCACCCAGAGCATTCACAGCGCAACCCATTACAGAGAGTTGCATTGGTGCGGTGATTTTTGGCATTCTCTCTTTTAATTCCTTTAAAATCGGCACTAAATCTGCTTGTAATCTCCCACAAGTAGGGCAAGAGATATAAGTAATCCCTTCCTTTTGTCGCCCACTATAACGCAAGATTCCACGCGCAACTTCAATCTCTTTTTCTAGCTCCCCTGTGATAGAAACACGCATTGTATCGCCAATTCCCTCCATTAAAAGCCCACCTAATGCCATAGAGCTTTTAATCATAGAAGATTCCAAATCACCAGCTTCTGTAACCCCTAAATGAAAAGGATACTCCACTAAAGGACGCAACATTCTATAAGCCGCTATTGTGCGTTCCACATCGCTTGCTTTTAGGGATACTTTAAGGTTTGTAAATCCAAAATCTTCTAAAAGCTTGATATTATACAAAGCGGATTCCACCATTCCCTTGGGCGTTGCGCCATATCTTTCTTCAAATTGCTTCTCTAAGCTTCCAGCATTTACGCCAATTCTAATAGGAATCTCTCTTTCTTGGCACGCATTAACCACAGCTTTAATCTTCTCTTTTGAGCCAATGTTGCCGGGATTTATGCGGATACAATCCACAGATTCTGCAGCAATTAGTGCAAACTTATAGCGGAAGTGAATATCGGCAACAAGGGGCAAGGAAATCATACTTTTGAGTGCTTTTAGTGCGTTTGCATCTTCAATATCACTCACAGCTACACGCACAATATCACACCCTGCAAGTTGCAAGCGATCAATTTGTGCCTTTGTTGTCTCTAAATCAGCAGTTTTGCTAAAAGTCATACTCTGCACAGAAATAGGTGCATCACCACCTATTAACACATTTCCAACTACAATTTGCTTTGTTTTATAACGCTTTTTCAAAATGGATTCCAACTATTTACCCTCTTCTTCGTGCTGATGAAGTGGCTCATCGCCAATGGCTAGCAAGGAATCGGCGATAATTGTTGTAAGATAGCCTTTAGGATTGCCTTCAAATGGAATGCTATCTAATTCTTTTTGCAAGCCCATCTCGCTAACAACTTTCTTTAATTCTTCATCTTTACCATAACGCTCAATATAATATTGAAAAGTCTCTTTCCAAGAAATATTTTCTAACGCCCCTGTTTTTCCCGGTGCATTTTTTGTAAATTCTGCCAAATATGCAATTTTTAAAATCGCTGCAATCTTATCTGCCCAGCATTCAATATGTAAATAGTCTTTTAAATTATCCAAAGCACTCTTGCCATTGCCAGCAACAGCAAAGTTAAAGGCAATTTTCTCGTGCTTTTTAAAAGTATCATAGAGCATTTTATATTCTGGCATTGAACGCAACTCATAATGCTCTTCTGCAAGTTTAAATGCTTCACTTAGCTTGCGTTCTCTGCACGCTTGTGAAAAATCCTGCTTAAGCTGAATAACCCTAACTTTAGAATTTGCTTCATTTCTAAAAGGTGCCATAGAAGCTAGTAATTTACACACTTCAAGAGCTTTTGCAAACTCATTTTGATTTTCTAGTGCATTAACCCTTTGGATAATTTGATCCCCAATTAAAAGCGCGCTTTTATAGATAAGCACATCTTTTAAAAAGGGGAAGCGTTCTGTCATTTTAAAATATTCTACAAAGTTTTTTGCGCGATATTCTTTATCAGCTTGCACATATTTATCACTGTTTCTAAGTAACATCATTGCAGAATCCTTTTTGCATTTTACAAGCGTGAAAGGGCGCAACAAGTCTTGTGCTTTTGCTAAGTTTCCTTGTGGATCTTGGAATAATAAGCGTTTGCAAACTTCAAAAGTCTTATTCCACAAATTCTCTACCTCTTCATAGGCAAGCGTATCTTTTAAATAAGGGTGTTGTTCGCTTAGGCGATAAGCTTCTGTGTAGTTTTTGGCTTCTAATGCATCCATAAATTTTGCTGTAAATTCCTTTTGTTGCCAATAATAATCAAACTCTTCTTTTTTAGCTTTATCTAACATAAAAGGCTCAATAGCCGCTGTTGCTTCTTGCATTTGATCTTTTGCTAGAAAATCAATGGCTTTTGCTAGGGCTTCTTTCCATTGCGATTCCAACTTTGTGCAATACACATTATCCGTTTTTAAGAAAATATTTTTTTGCTGAATCACACCTAATGCACCCTTTAAATCATCTTTATTTAAAAGTTCAAGCATTTCATCGCGCGCTTCATCAATATCTACAATCTCAACTGCACCATCAGAGTAACCAAGATAAAGCAAGTTTTCATCAAAACGCATTGTGGTAATTCCACTTTGCTCTAAAGAGATAGAATCTATTAACACATTATCGCTTAGGCGGATAATCCTAAGTTGCTTATCCTTACCCCCAACAATGGCAAATTCTTCGTCCGCAAGCTTATGGCAAGTTGTAAGCCAAGCACCTTGAAGCAACATTTCGCTAATAATTTTGTCTTCTTTAATATCATAAATTATAATTTTGCCCTCTTTTGTTACGCAAAATAACTTCGTATTTTCTGCATAAAAAAACGCGTCTTCAATAAGATAGTCTATTTTTAGTGTGGCAACTTGCGTGTTTTTAACAATATTAAAGATTGTCGCACTCTTTCCATAGCACGCTGAAAGAATTAGACTATCATCTTCGCTAAAAACAATAGATGAAATCGTATCTGGCAAAGGTGGAAGACTTAAAATTAATTGATGATTATCCGCAGAATATACCAGCACACGCCCATCTTCACCTCCTGTTGCAAGCAGTCCATCATCGTGAGAATAAACAATTTTTGAAATTTGTAATTTTTGCCAAGTAAGTTGAGCAATAGGGGCAATATTGGAATCGGTTTTTACTATAACACCTTTTGTAGATTTTGTAAAACCTAGGGCAACTTTTTCTGTCGCATAAGAAACTGCTGTAGCTTTGCTAAAATGGTGCAAAGGCTCAATATCTTTTACAAGCTGTAATGCGCTATCAACCACATAATGTTCTTTTGCAAATTTAGAAACATTATAAAAATTATCCACACAAATTACAAAATCCTTGCCAATTCCTATTCCTAACGCGCTTCCAACAAGTCTTATCTTTCCCTTTATCGGAAACATTACAAACTCCTATCTCAAAATTCCTAACTAATAATCATTATACCCTTTATTCTTTTAAACCTATTTTAGAATGATTTTTCTTCTTTGCCAATATCTTGCAAACTCTCTAATGCCTTTAAAATCCGCTCTTTTGTTGCCTCAATTCCTAAAGCTGCAATAAGTGGTGCAATTCCAACTCCACCGCTACTTCCCAACATTGCATAGCGCAAAGGCATAAATAAACTTTTTGCCTTTAATCCTTGAAAATCCGCAAATGCTGCAATCTCACTCTCTACCTCTTGCGGGGTTTTTAAAGGTTTTTTAAGTGCATTTAAATATACAAGAAATTCTTTAAAAAAATGAATGTTTTCATCATTTTTGACTTTTTGGTGCAATTTTTGATCAAAGGATTCCACAGGATTTAAGCATTTTTTTAAAATCTCTACAAACTCCACTAAAGTTTTTGAGCGCTCTTTAATCTCTGGGTATAAAATCTCTTGCACTTCTTGATTTGGCACATTTGTACCATAAAAAGGTAGAATCACATTTAAGGATTCCGTATTTAGCATATTTAGATAATGCGCATTTAGCCAAAGAAGTTTTTCTGCATTGTAAGAAGAGGGAGCAGAGTTTAAGTTGCTAGGATCAAAAAACTCTAGCATTTCTTGCATTGAAAAAATTTCTTGATCCCCATAGCTCCAGCCCAAACGCACTAAGAAATTTAAAAGGGCTTGGGGCAAATACCCTAAATCTTTATACTCCATTACACTCATTGCGCCATCGCGCTTGCTTAGTTTTTTACCTTGCGGGCTTAAAATCATCGGCACATGAAAAAAGCGTGGCACTTCAAATCCCAATGCTTCATACACCACAATTTGTTTGGGCGTATTACTCAAATGGTCATCTCCACGGATTACATCAGTTACTCCCATTAGCGCATCATCAATTGCAACAACAAAATTATAAGTAGGTGTGCCATCACTTCTTGCGATAATAAAATCATCTAATTCCTTAGCGCTAATGCGCATTTCCCCTTTTACGCCATCTTTAAACACAATCTCGCCCTCAAGTGGAGCTTTAATTCTAACAACAGGTTTCACACCCTCTGGTGGCGTGCCATTAAAATCTCTATAACGCCTATCATATTGCCACACTTGCCCATTTGCTTCAGCTTCTTTGCGTTTTTCCTCTAATTCCTCTTTTTGCATATAGCAATAATACGCCTTGCCAGCTTTTAAAAGCTTTTCTACATATTCTGTATATAGAGAGAATCTTTGGCTTTGATACACCACTTCACCATCATAATCCATTCCTACCCAATCAAAAGCTTGAATGATTGCATCTTTAGCATCTGTGGAGTTACGCGCCAAATCTGTATCCTCAATGCGCAATAAAAACTTCCCCCCATTTGCCCTAGCATACAAATAATTAAACAATGCCGTGCGCAATCCTCCAATGTGCAAATAACCTGTGGGGGATGGCGCAAAACGCGTTACAATATTGTTCATAAATGCTCCTTAATAAGGATTAATCCTTAAATCTTAATATGGAATCTTATCTTAAAGATTCTAAATTTTTGCCCTAAAATTACAGAATCTAGAGCAAGAAAATCCATAAATGGCTACCTTAAACTTAGAACATTAAAAGCGTTGTTAAAGTTTTGTTAAAGTAGAATCAACCAAAAATTAATTTAGGAATATTTATGCGCTTAAATGGTTCTGAAATGGTAATGCACGCCCTTAAAAATGAGGGCGTAAAAGTAGTTTTTGGCTATCCGGGCGGAGCTGCGTTAAATCTTTATGATGAAATTTATAAACAAAACTTCTTTGAACATATCCTAACACGCCATGAACAAGCTGCAGTACACGCGGCAGATGGTTATGCTAGAGCTAGTGGCAAAGTGGGAGTTGCTATTGTTACAAGTGGTCCGGGATTTACAAACACCATTACAGGTATTGCAACAGCTTATATGGATTCCATTCCGCTAGTGATTATTAGCGGACAAGTGCCTACAAGTCTAATAGGAACAGATGCGTTTCAAGAAATTGATGCAGTTGGAATCTCACGCCCTTGCACAAAGCATAATTATCTTGTTAAAAGCATTGAAGAATTGCCTAGAATCCTAAAAGAAGCCTTTTATATTGCACGAAGCGGACGACCGGGACCTGTACATATTGACTTACCAAAAGATATTAGTGCAACAATAGGCGAGTTTGATTATCCAAATGAGATTAAACTCCAAACTTATAAGCCCACTTACAAGGGCAATTTAAGACAAATCAAAAAAGCTGCAGAGGCTATAAAATCTGCCAAAAAACCTTTGCTCTATCTTGGCGGTGGCGCCATTGCTTCAGAGAGTGCGGAGACTATCAAAGAATTGTGCGAAACCACACAAATTCCAGCTATTGAAACACTAATGGCGCGCGGAATCCTATCGCATAATCACCCTAATTTATTGGGAATGGTGGGAATGCACGGAAGCTATGTTGCAAATATGGCAATGAGTGAAGCAGATTTACTCATAGCACTTGGTGCGCGATTTGATGATAGAGTTACAGGAAAACTTAGCGAGTTTGCAAAATATGCACAAATCATTCACATTGATATTGATCCAAGTAGCATTAGCAAAATTGTGAATGCAAATTATCCTATTGTTGGGGATATTAAAAGCGTTTTAGAAGAGCTGCTTCCACTTTTGCGCGAAGGATATAATCCTAAAACTACACTTTCGTGGAGAGAGCAATTAGAGCGTTATAGAAAACTTCATCCTTTGAGCTATCAAGATTCCATAACTCCACTAAAACCACAATGGGTACTTGAAAAGCTTGGTGAAATGCTAGGCGATTCTGCTCTTATTAGCACAGATGTGGGACAGCATCAAATGTGGACAGCGCAGTTTTATCCTTTTTCTAAACCTAGACAATTTATCACAAGTGGTGGCTTAGGCACTATGGGCTTTGGCTTGCCTGCTGCAATGGGAGCAAAAAAGGCATTCCCTGATAAAATCTCTATTAATATTAGTGGCGATGGTTCAATTTTAATGAATATCCAAGAATTAATGACTTGTTCTGTGTATAAAATCCCTGTAGTTAATATCGTGCTAAATAATAATTATTTAGGAATGGTTAGGCAATGGCAGACTTTCTTTTATGAAAATCGCTATTCTGAAACAAATTTAGAACAACAGCCAGATTTTGTGAAACTTGTGGAGTCTTTTGGTGGCTATGGAAAAGTGTGTTACACAAAAGATGATTTTACAAATGCTTTGCAAGAAGCAATTGCCTCTAATAAGCCTTCCTTTCTTGATGTGCGTATTGATAGAATGGAAAATGTCTTGCCAATGGTGCCAACAGGTGGCGCGCTGTTTAATATGATGTTAGAATATAAGGAGTAAGCAATGGAGATCAAACGCACAATCACGGTTACTGTTCTTAATGAACACGGCGTTTTATCGCGCATTAGTGGATTATTTGCAGGACGAGGTTACAACATAGAATCCCTAACCGTTGCACCCATTTTAGATTCCAACCTTTCGCGTATAACCATTGCCACAAAGGGAGATAATAAGGTGCTAGAGCAAATCATTAAACAGCTTCATAAGCTTATCCCTGTGTTAAAAGTGCTTGAAGATGAGCAAATTATTGAGCAAGAATCCTTGCTTGCAAAATTTGGCATTGAAGGAAATTTAAGTGCGATTAACACACTTTTTAATGGCTTTAATGGAAGGCTTTTAGAGGCAAATGACAAATATGCAATTTTTGTAGCTTGTGATACACATACGCGCATTAACACACTCTTAAACGCTCTTAAAATCCACAAGCCAAAGGATATTACGCGCAGTGGAATCCTAGCGATTGAATCAAATAACTAAGGGGGAATTATGGAGTTAAAAGAGATTATCACGCTTTTAAAGGATAAAGATGCTCTAGAATGCGTAATGTGCTTTCAAAACGGCGATTGGCAAGTGCATTCTAACTTTTTGGATTCTAACTTTATAACCAACATAGAGTCCCCACAAAATGCAACTTGTGATTGCATTACATTCTTAGAAAAAGAGAGTTATATTCCAGAAATTAAAACAAGCAAGGCAAAGGCAATCTTGGTGCGCAAGAGCCATTTAAATGCGATTCCAACTTCCGCCTTTGCACTTGTGTGTGAAAATCCCTATCTTGCAATGGCGTATCTAACAGAATGTTTTGCTACTCCGCTTTTTAATATGGAAACTCCACCAAAAATTGCTAAAAGTGCGCAAATTGCTAGCAATGTAACCATTGGAAACGGAAGCGAGATAGGTGAAAATTGCGTGATTTTAGCAAATGTAACCATTGGAGAGAATGTTAAAATCGGCGCAAATTGCGTGCTATTCCCCGGAGTTTGCATTTATAGAGATTGTGAAATAGGGGATAATGTTAGAATCCACGCAAATAGCGTAATTGGAAGCGATGGTTTTGGCTATGCTCACACTAAAGATGGGAAGCATATTAAAATTTATCACAATGGAAAAGCAGTGCTTGAAAATGATGTAGAAATTGGCGCAAACACGACAATTGATAGAGCTGTGTTTGGTGAGACACGCATAAAGCAAGGCACAAAAATTGATAACCTTGTGCAAATTGGGCATAATTGCAACATTGGTGAGTTTTCTATCATTGTTTCACAAGCAGGAATTTCAGGCTCTACTTCCACAGGACGCAATGTTGTTTTAGGGGGACAATGCGGAAGTGCTGGACATTTACATATCGGCGATTTTACACAAGTGGGCGCACGCGGAGCAATCTCAAAAAGCTTACCAGCAAATGGAAAGTTTTCTGGACATCCACTTCTACCAATTAATGATTGGCTAAAACTCCAAGCATTACTAAAGAAAATGTTAAAAAGAGAGTAAAATTATATTTATAAGAGTAACTTAAGTTACTTTACTATAACCTATCCCTAAAAATAACGGAGGCAAGTCATGAAAGAGGCAAAAATTTATAAAAGCATCCCATTAAACGGAAGTGAAAATGGGTCATTGGATTTTGCAATCATTGAAGAACCCTATGGTGTAGATAGTCAAGCTGTGGTTAGCATTTGCGCATCAATTAGTGATACGCAATCGTGGAAAATTCACTTACCGCTTAATCAAATAAAAGCCGTCCGAAAAGCCCTAAAGGAATCTAAGGCAGCGCACAAAAAACTCAAAAAAGAGAGCAAAAAAGGCAGAAAAGCTTGCCAAAGTGAAAAAATCAAAAAAATCCCTAAAGCATAATAATGAAGCAAAAAATTAAAAAACTCTCTTATAAAATCCCTTTAAAAAGTAGCCTTTTTAAAAAAGGCTCTATTGAAGTTTCCACCTTTGATATTCCAGGGCAAAGTGGCAAAGACAAAGGAGCGATTTCTATCAAAGTCAGTGTTGATGATACTCTAAGGGATACCACACAAAATGAACAATTTATAATGATTCCAAGAAAACAAATCAAAGCCTTGCGCAAAGCATTAAAAAAAATTAGCAAAAAACTTTAATCACCGCCTTTTTCTCCCATCAAGTTTTTCTAAAAGACTAGTTTCCATCAAAAATATTTAATTAAGAAATAATAATCGTTATTAATATTTACTTAAGTAAATTTAGATAATAATAACTCTTATCATTTATTAGATAAAATACTCTAGGAAGTTAAGATGTGTTTAAATGACTGCAAAGTAGGAGATAAAGTTACAATCAAAACAATAAATTTAAAAGGAGAGATTTTTCAAAAACTCTTGGATATGGGATTTGTTCCGGGCGCTACTTTAGAGATTCGCAAACACTCTTTGCTTAATGATCCTATACAAATTAAAATCCACAATTATCTTGTAGCAATCCGCTCCAATGAAGCTAGAGCCATTGAAGTAAAATAATGAAACACTTAAATATTGCATTAATTGGACAGCCAAATTGTGGCAAATCAACGATTTTTAATCTCTTTAGCCCAATCAAACAGCATATTGCAAATTACCCCGGAATCACAATAGATAAAAAAGCACGCGGTTTAATTACAGAGATTATATTCTTGAAATTGTTGATTTACCCGGTCTTTATAGTTTTGCTTCTTATTCCGAAGAAGAAAGTGTCGCTCTAAATGAACTCAAAACAGGCAAAATTGATGCAATTATTAATATTATTGATGCAAGCAATCCCAAAAAAAGTCTCTATTTAACCTTACAGCTTTTAGAGCTTGGAATTCCTACAATTCTATGTTTTAATATGATGGATATTGCAAAAGATTTTGGTTACACATTTGACATTGAAGGATTAGAAAAAGCTTTTAATATTCCTATTGTAACAAGCATAGGCTACAAAAATAATACAAAAGAGAAAATTTTAGAACGCATTATTGCTCTAGTGGAATCTAAAAATTTTGCCCCCAATACCTACAAGACAGACAAAACTTTAAGTGATATTGAAATTGCAACAAGGCGTTATGATTTCATTGAAACAAAATGCAATGGCAAAATCATCAAATACACTTCAAAACAAAAAGATTTCACGAAGTTAATTGATAAAATCGTGCTCAATAAATTCTTAGCTCTACCGCTAATGCTTTTTGTAATTTACTTACTCTATGATTTATCTATTGTGCGCGGATATGAGCTTACAAATTATACTTGGCCCCTGCTTGCAAGCTTTAAACAATTTATAGTGGATTTGCTTCCTCCATCTACGCTTACCTCATCTCCACTCATTAGAGAATTTGGAGTTTGGATGGTAAATAGCGTTCTTGCACTTTTAAACTATATTCCTATTTTTATCATACTTTTTGCGATTATTGCAATTATTGAAGATAGTGGATATATGGCAAGAATGGCATTTATCCTAGATAGGGTTTTTAGAAGTTATGGATTACATGGGCAATCTATTCTGCCTTATGTTTTAGGTGGAGTTTTTGTTGGAGGTTGTGCAGTGCCAGCAATAATGGCAACAAAAGGAATTGCGGACAAAAGAGCAAAGATTGCTACAATCCTTACAATTCCATTTTTAAACTGCCTTGCCAAGATTCCATTTTTTGTGTTATTAGTTTCCATATTTTTTGTGGAATCTAAGGCTTTTGTAATGTTTTTCATATCAACAATTACAATAATGGTGGCACTAATTATGGCAAAACTTCTCACACTTAGCGTTTTAAAAACAGAAAAAACAGCACCTTTTGTGCTTGAAATGCCAAACTATCATTTGCCTCGCATAAAAAATGTGTTTTTATCCGTCAAAAACAAAATTTGGCTTTATCTTAAAAAAGTCGCAACCATTGTTGTAGCAGTAGCTGCTGTGCTTTTTGTGCTGATTCAATTTCCAGGACTCTCACAAGAGAGCGCAAAAAAATATGAAACATTGGCACAACAAGGATTAGAAAAGTTTTGGAATCAAATGCAAAATAGTGTTTATTTTTATTCTATTAATACAAGAGAAAAAATTGATGCTCTTCTAAATTATGAAGAAACTTACAAAAAACAAACGCGCCCAAATCAAAACAAAGGAGGCTTTAGAAAAACTAGATACACAATTCAAACAGGACAATGCAGTTTTTTACAAAATTATTCGTGATCGCAAAGACAAAGAAGCAAGAGCTATTGGCAATGCATTAAAATCGCTCACTTATCTTAAAAAAGATATTTTAAAACAAATCAATCTTGAAAAAATTGATAATTCCTATCTTGGCAAAATAGGACGAGCATTAGAGAGCATTACACAATACGCAGGATTTGACTGGCGCATTAATGTCGCATTTCTTAGCTCATTTGCAGCAAGAGAGAGTTTTGTTGCTACACTTGGAGCACTTTTTGAGGGAGAAAGATCTGAAAATGCTAATGCTCTAGAAAACAGCCCTTATACAGATCTACACGCATTAGCTATGATTTTGTTTATGGCTTTAACTCCCCCTTGCATTGCAACACTTATTGTTTTAAAAAGCCAACTAAGCTCTTACCGCTGGATGCTCTTTGCCTTGATTTACCCTATGGCATTAGGGCTACTTATCGCTTCCTTAACTTATAGCATTGGAAGCGCATTTAATATCGGCACGATTCCATTAATGAGTGGAATCTACGCGTTATTTATTATACTACTTATTGGAGTAGGAATAATTAAACCCAAACAAAAGGAAATATTATGAAAAAGTTACTTATCTTAAGTGGAATTGTGCTTGGACTCTCAAGCTCTGTATTTGCGCACACTGCGATTATGAATTGCTTTGATAATGGCGATGGTAGCGTAACTTGCGAAGGCGCATTTAGTGATGGCTCAAGTGCGAGTGGTGTTAATTTCTATGTTAAACAAAACGGCAAAAATCTCATAGAAACAAAATTTAACGAGCACGGAGAAGCTGTGTTTAAAAAACCAAACGGAGAATATGAGGCGGTATTTTTTGGTGGAGAGGGACATGAAGTAAAAATTCTTGGCTCTTCAATTTTAGAATAAAGGACAGACAATGAAAAAAACAATTTTAAGCTTAATGCTTGGAGTGAGCCTATTTGCAAGCTCTGCAATGGCGCATTTTCAAATGGTTTATTTGCCAGAAAGCGCACTTTCAAAACAAACCAAAGAAAAACTTTCTTTAGTTTTTACACATCCTTTTGCCGATGAACATACAATGGATATGGAATCTGTTAATGCCTTTTATGTAATTAACCCAAAAGGACAAAAAGAAAATTTAAAAAATTCCCTAAAACCTATAACTTGGAAAGGAAATACAAATAGTGGCAAAGGTTATGAGATAACTTACAACTTTAAACGCCTTGAAGATTATATCTTTGTTCTTGAGCCTGCTCCGTATTTTGAAAAGAATGAAGATTCTTATATTCAACAATTTACAAAAGTAATTGCAAATCTTGCTGGCGCTCCAACAGGTTGGGACAGGGATTTAGGGCTTGAAGCGGAAATTATTCCTCTAACAAAGCCTTATGCGATTTGGGAGGGAAGCACATTTACGGGAATTGTAAAAAGCAACGGCAAGCCTGTTCCTTACGCAGAAATTGAAGTGGAGTTTTTAAACTATGAAGTCAATCAAACCAACAATGCCTTTGGCAAAACACCAAAATTAAACGCCCCACAAGATTCTTTTGTAACCATTGGAATTAAAGCAAATAAAGATGGTGAATTTACCTTTGGTATTCCAAAAGCAGGCTGGTGGGGATTTGCAGCACTTGGCATTGGACCAAAAAGCAAATTTAAAGGCAAAGAGCTTAGTCAAGATGCAGTCATTTGGGTGCAAGCAAAGCCTTTACAATAAACACTAAAAATATTGGAATCCATTTTGGATTCCGCTTTTAAGGAATAATATGAGCGATTCTCTTTTACTTGGCATAATTTTTGTTCTCTCTGTTGGCTATTTAGCCTATAAACTCTACCCCAAAAACAACGGAAGTTGTGGTTGTGGAAACTGTGGCTGCAAAACAAAAGAAGACAAAAAACCTAAATAATTGGTGCGTCTATCTTATCTCCCTGTCCATCACCTTGTAGCGGAATAAATTTTGTTTGCGTATTTTCAGAAGTTTCATATACAATTTGCATAGGAGAACCCATCTCACTTGCATCCATAAAACGCGTGCAATGTTTTTGAAAAACAAGCTTTACCATACCAGTTGGACCATTGCGTTGCTTTCCAATAATAATTTCCGCATCCTCCTCATTTTTGGCAATAAAAGTGCTTTTATATTCTTTTCCTTCTTTTTTAGCGGCTTCTTCTTTTTCCCTTTCATCTTTTTGCTTATACACCGCATCGCGATACACAAATAAAATAATATCCGCGTCTTGCTCTATAGAACCAGACTCTCTTAGGTCTGAAAGCATAGGGCGTCTATCACTTCTTTGTTCAAGACTTCTGTTTAATTGAGAAAGGGCAATAATTGGAATCTCTAATTCCCTTGCAATCATTTTTAGCCCACGGCTAATTTCACTGACCTCTTGGTGTCTATCTTTATTGCTTGCTCCACTCATTAGTTGCAAATAATCAATTACAGCAAGCCCAATCTCTGGATGTTTGGCTTTAATTTTGCGCAACTTAGTGCGGAGTTGATGAATAGTTAAAATACTATTATCATCAATAAATAAAGGTGCTTTACTCATTACATCTACAGCATTTGAAAGATTTTCCCACTCGTTATCTTGCAAATTTCCCACGCGCAAATTCTGTAAAGCAATAGAAGTTTTTGCCGCAAGCATTCTTAGCATTAATTGCTCTGCTGGCATTTCAAGGCTAAAAAATGCTACTCCTCGCCCCGTATCTAAAGCTTTTTGCGCCATATTTAGCACGAGCGTTGTTTTTCCCATAGCAGGGCGCGCTGCAACGATAATTAAATCTCCATTGCCAAAACCTGTTGTCATTTTGTTTAAACTCGCAAAGCCTGTATCCACACCAATCAATAGGTGATTCCCGCGTGCTTTCATTGTATTAATATATTCTAGCGTCGCCTCTGAAACCTCTTTTGCGCCCCTAAAATCACGATTTTCTTGTATATTTGTGATTTTATAAAGCTCGCTTTGGAGATAATCCATAATTTCTTGCGTGCTAGAACTTGCATCGCTTGTAGATTCTTGAATCTTGGTTGCAAAAGAATGCAGTTTGCGTTTAATGGAAGCATCTTTAATTTCTGTCGCATAAGCTTTTATATCACCAATTGGACTTGTTGTTAGCACATTTAAAAGCTCTTCTTGCTCAATAGGATGAGCCTTTGTAGAAAGCTTCATAATAAATTCTTCATCAATAGGGCGATCTGTGCGACGCAATTCTAGCATTGCAAGAAAAATGTTTTTATGTGGCGTATAAGAAAAATCTTCTGGAACTATTAATTCAGAGAGCACATCTAAACGCTCTGGATCAAAGAGAATTGAACTTAAAACTGCCCTTTCAATTTGGATGTGCATTTCCATAGTTTTCCTTTAGTTTTATATCAAAAAACAAATGCGCCAGCACACTTAAGGCATATACAGGAGAAAAAAAACCAACAATTGGAATAAGATTTATTAAAAAAAGTGGGATAACCGCACTTCTAACCTTTCCTTTTTGTGTTTTTTTTAATTCTTTAAAAGCTTCTTTTTTAAAAATCGTCTCCCCAACATCAGCAATCATTGTCTTAGAGAATAGCCAGTAACTTGGAATTAACATTACAAACCCTCCAACAAAAGGGATAAAATACAAAGGTAATAACGCCAGTAAAAACAAAGCATAACACACATACACGCCAAATAGCCACAGCAAAACAACAAAAGTATTTGCATTGCCTTCAATGCTGCACTCTTGATAGTGCAAATCACGGATATAACGCACCACATAAGGCGTGACAAAGGCACACACAGACAAGGAAATCAAAAAAGACCCAGCAAGCACTCCAAAAATAAAAAGCACAATAACAGAAGCTTTAATCACATAATCAAAAAGTGATTGTATCCAAGCTAACCACGCACTGCTAAACCCAAAATCCACGCGCAAAGATTCATACAAAAACACATACCATTCTCCGCCAAAAATATACAAAATTCCACATAGCAAGGCAAAACCAAAAAATAAGGGCAGAAATGCAAGTTTTAACAGATAGGGCGTAAAAAAATCACGCCTTCCAAGTTCAAAGTATTCTTGCGTGTTTCTTAATATTTTAGATTCCATATCGTTATTGTAACTTCTCTTTTAAAAGCTCATTGACTCTAGCAGGATTTACTCCCTTTGCATTTTTCATCACCTGCCCAACAAAAAACCCAAAAAGCTTATCTTTGCCGCTTTTATATTCCGCGACCTTATCTGCATTTGCACTCAACACAGAATCAATCACTCCCAAAATCGCTCCATCATCATTGACTTGTTCCAAGCCCATTTCACAAATTAAAGAATCCACATCGCCACCACGATTTCCCACAAGCACATCTAAGATTTCTTTTGCGCTTTTTCCGCTAATTTTACCTTCATCAATGCGCTTTACTAAAGTTGCCAACACGCTAGATTCTATCCCGCAATTTTGCAGAGTATTTTCGCCCTTTAATCGTCCCAAAAGTTCAGTGGTTAGCCAAGTTACAGAACCTTTAGCGCTTGCTCCAAAATCAAGCATAGACTCAAAATACAACGCCATTTCAAGCTCACTTGTTAGCACGCTTGCATCGCTTGCTTTAATCCCAAAATCTCGGATATACCTCTCTCTTTTTTCATCAGGCATTTCTGGGATTTGCATACCTTGATTCATTAACTCTTCATCAATAAACACAGGCAATAAGTCTGGATCTGGGAAGTAACGATAATCAGCCGCTTCTTCCTTACCGCGCATTGAACGCGTTACTCCCTTTGCAGTATCAAAAAGCCTTGTTTCTTGCACAACTTGCTCTTCATAATTGCCATCTTCCCACGCTTCAATCTGTCTTTCCACTTCGTATTCTATGGCTTTTTGGATAAATTTAAAAGAATTAAGGTTTTTAATTTCAACACGCGTATAAAGTTTAGAATCCCCTTTTGGACGGATAGAAACATTAGCATCACAACGAAAACTGCCTTCTTGCATATTGGCATCACTAATGCCTAAAAAACGCACAATAGAATGCAGCTTTTTAAGATACGCGATTGCCTCATCGCTACTTCTCATATCTGGCTCACTTACAATCTCCAAAAGTGGTGTGCAAGCGCGATTTAAATCCACTTTAGAAAACTGCCCTTCGTGAATATTTTTTCCCGCATCTTCTTCCATATGCGCACGCGTTACCCCAATAATTTTTTTCTCTCCACCCACTTCAATTTCAATCTCTCCGCGCCCAACAATAGGAATCTCAAATTGACTAATTTGGTAAGCTTTAGGTAAATCTGGGTAAAAATAGTTTTTTCTTGCAAATACAGAGTTTTGATTAATTACTGCATTAATTGCTGCGCCAAAGCTGATTGCTTTTTTTACGACTTCGCGATTTAGCACAGGCAAAGCACCTGGCAAACCCAAACAAGTAGGGCAAACATTTTTATTGGGATCTTCACCAAAGCTTGTTGCGCACGAACAGAATATTTTCGTTTTTGTATTTAATTGAACATGCACCTCAAGCCCAATAATTGTTTCAAAAGCACTCATTTTAATCCCTTGCAATAGTTTTCATAAGATTTTGAGCAATTCTAGCGTTTTTTACTTTTTATAAACATTATAAAAAATAGATTCCAACTTTTTTATCTCTACACACTTTTGCGTCTATCATTAATGCGTTTAACTTCTAGCAAGACATTAACCATTGCTTGATAAAGCGACTCTGGAATCTCCATATCCAAATCCACATCTTTATACAACGCTCTAGCAAGTGGGGGATTTTCTATAATAGGAATTTCGTGTTCTGTGGCAATCTCTTTAATGCGCTGCGCTAAAAAATCAACTCCTTTAGCAAGCACTCTAGGCGCGCGTTCTTTTTTGCTATCATAGCGCAATGCTACAGCATAATGCGTAGGGTTTGTTACAACCACATCCGCACTTGGGATATTTTGCATCATCCTTTTTCTTGCCGCTTGGAACATTAAAGAACGGATTTTACCCTTGACTTGTTGATCCCCTTCTTGGTTTTTAAACTCATCTTTAACTTCTTGTTTGCTCATACGCAAAGACTTAAAATACTGATAGCGTTTAATCATATAATCCACGCTTGCCATCACCAAAAAAAACGCCAAAAGAATCCCAATAAGAATAATTGCCTTATCCCTAAACCATAGCATTTGATCACCTAGCGGGAAGAGAGCCACAGTTGTTAGCTCGTGCATAAATCCCAAAAAGACAAAAAATGCGATGATAAAGGCACTTAGCACCTTAAAAGTAATCAAAAAGCCATCAAGAAGTTTTTTAAGAGAAATTAGATTCTTCATTCCAGTGATGAAATTGAGTTTTTGAAGTTTAGGTTGAATTGCCTTTGCCGTTAATAAAAAACCACTTTGAGAAACATTTGCAATCACTCCTATTAGCATTAAAGCCCCAAAAATAGGTGCGAGTAAATACAGCACTTGAAAAACCAAAGAAAGAGTTATAGACATTGCATTTGCGCGTGTGAATTCTTGAGAGAAGCTTTGATAAATTTGTTCAAACACGCTCCCTAATCCACGCACCCAAAAGTTAAAGCATAAAAACACAAGCGCCAATCCCACAACAAGCCCCAAAAATGCATTGACATCAGGGCTTTTTAGGACATTCCCTTCTTCGCGCGCTTTTTCTATCTTTCGAGCGGTGGGCTCTTCTGTCTTTTCTGCATCATCTGCCATAGCTATCCTTTAATCAGCTTGCAGGCTTCTTTATAATCTTGCTGGGTATTAAGATTTTGCGTTTGATCCACTGCAATCTCTACAAACTCAGCTTCAATAATCCCCAATAAATCCATTAATTTATAATTTTGTCTTTCAATTTGTGCTTGAATGAAATCCAAAACATCAAAACGATAAATCCCTAAAAGTGGATGAATTTTTATATTTTTAGCAAACACGCTTTTATCTTTAAAATCCGATTCTATAATATTTAAAACAGACTCACAAGAAAAAAAGGGCGCATCTATACTTAGCACGAATATATCACTTTGCAAATTCTTTAATGCACTAAATAACCCAAAAATAGGTGCTGTGGAATCCTTTTTAAATGCACAATCGCAATCTAAAATCGTATCCACACCAAAAGCATTTTTAATAGGAATTTTTGCTGAAAAATACACATTTTCAAAGCTTTCCCTTAAACGCTTTGCTTGAAAATTTGCCAATGTGGAATCCAAAAAAGGTAAATCTTGCTTAAATCCACCCATTCTTTTCCCAATTCCACCACTTAAGATTACACAAGGCATTGTAAATTTCGCCAAAATCTCTCCAAAATATAGAAAATTTGCACAAAATTATAGCTTTTTTTTACAGGCTTTAGTATGATTACACACTTTAATTCTTTGGGAGTGGGCGTTGTTAGTTGATAGCTTTGGACGAACCATTGATTATATGCGAATTAGTGTAACAGAACGCTGTAATTTCCGCTGTGCTTATTGTATGCCAAATACACCAATGGATATAGGCGATGAAAGCTTAGATGTGCCCTTGGAATCTGTGCTAAACTTCATTAAAGTCGCCACCAGTGAAGGAGTGAAAAAAATTAGAATCACAGGCGGCGAACCACTTTTGCGCTCTAAAATCGTAGAATTTATCGCTAATATTTGTAAAATCGCTCCTCACATTGATATTGCCCTAACCACAAACGCCTTTTTGTTAGCTCCCATAGCACAAGACTTGAAAAATGCCGGCTTGAAGCGTATTAATATCTCTCTAGATTCCTTAAAAAAAGAAAATATTAAATGTATCTCCAAAAGAGATGGACTAGATAAGATTCTACTTGGCATTCAAGCCGCGCAAAAAGCAGGATTAAAAATTAAGCTTAATATGGTGCCATTGCGCGGGATTAATGATTGTGAGATTGTAGAGATTTTAGAATACGCCATAGGTTTAGGTGTGATGGTGCGTTATATTGAGTTTATGGAGAACACGCACGCAAAGAGCGAAATAAGAGGCTTAAAGTTAGTTGAAATTCTAGCGCATATCCACACAAAATACACAGCAAATATTTTTGAAAAAGAAATTTTTGGACCCGCCACGCTTTTTAAGATTCCAAAGGAAAATATCCAAAGCATTTTAGGCAAAACGCTAGATTGTGATTATGTTTTTGGTGTGATTGCACCACATAATGATGATTTTTGTAAAACTTGCAATCGTATCCGCCTAAGTAGCGAAGGCAAACTTATTCCCTGCCTTTACCACGAAAACGCTATTGACATCAAAGAAGCAATGCTGCAAGGCAACACGCAAGAGATTTTAGAGCGCTTAAAACTCTGTATCTCCACAAAGCCCGAGAAAAACGACTGGGATAGTGATACAGTCTCTAAGCGCGCTTTTTATCAAACAGGCGGATAAGTTAAAATCGGAAATTTAATTTTATAAATAATAATAATTTTCTTTTAAGATTAATTATAATATAATCCCACAAATCAAATTTTAAGGAGAAACTTATGAGCAAAGTTATTCAAAGCCTAAAACAAATTCAAGCAGATTCCGCTGTGTTTTACATTAAATTACACAATTACCACTGGAATGTTAAAGGATTAGATTTTCACCCTGTGCATTCAGCCCTAGAAGCAATGTATAATGAAGCAGCAGAACAAATGGATTCTGTGGCGGAGCGCGTGTTACAACTTGGCGATAAACCTTATGTCACACTAAAAGATATGCTAGCCGTTAGCAAAATCCAAGAAGATAGCGCGACAAGTTTTGATTCTAAAACTATCTTAACAAAAGTTTTACCAGATTATGAGCATTTTTTAAAGGCTTTTAGAGAGCTTTCAGATCTTGCGGGCGAAGCTAACGACAAAGCAAGCGTTGCACTAGCAGATGAAAAAATCGCAGATTTAGAGAAAGCAATTTGGATGCTAAAAGCACAGCTTGCATAATCAACTCTCTATTTAGAATCCTTATTTGGGATTCTAAATGCTACTTTTATTCTCATTTTATCCATACTGATACAAAAAATCTACAAAAAGATATAAAATTTTTAACTTCTTATGCGCTTCTAATTATTGCTACTTTAGAATAACACTCAATCTTCACAAAAAGGTATGTTTATGGTTTTAACATTTAATTTTTATGCAACCTTGCTTGCTATGGTTTTTGTTTTGCTTCTAGGAAGATTAATCATTAATCGCAGTAAATTTTTGCGCGATTATAATATCCCAGAGCCAGTAGTTGGTGGAATCATCGTTGCAATTTTGATTTTTATCCTTTATACCTATGGAAACATTGAACTCAAGTTTGATGGCTCATTAAAAGATCCTTTAATGCTTGCATTCTTTACAAGCATTGGTTTAAGCGCAGATTTTGCTTCACTTAAAAAAGGTGGAAAACTTTTAATAGGATTTTTGTTTATTGTAACAGGATTATTATTCTTGCAAAATATCGTGGGCGTCAGTGTAGCAACACTTCTAGGTGTAGATCCTACGGTTGGACTTTTAGGCGGCTCTGTTACAATGAGTGGAGGGCATGGCACAGGTGCCGCATGGGCAGATATATTCAAAAATCCACCTTATAGCTTTGGTGCTGCAATGGAAGTGGCGATGGCAAGTGCAACATTTGGGCTTGTAATGGGTGGAATTATTGGCGGTCCAGTGGCACACTATCTTGTCAAAAAACACAATTTAACACTTCCATCAGCAAGCATGCAAGAAGAAGCACCAACAGGCTTTGAAAAGCCGGAAAAGGAACGCTTAATTACTGCAACTTCCTTTATAGAATCCCTTGCGCTAATTGTTATTGCCTTATTTATTGGAACAGAAATCGCAAAACTCTTTCAGGGTGGTAGCTTCACATTGCCAACATTTGTTTGGTGCTTGTTTATTGGAGTAGTTTTACGCAATGTTTTACAAGCAACAAAGGTGCATCAGGTATTTGATAGAGAAGTTTCAGTTATTGGAAATGTCAGTTTATCGCTATTCCTTGCTTTTGCGCTAATGACAATCAACCTTTGGCAACTTGTATCTTTAGCGCTTCCTATGCTAATCATTCTTGCTTGCCAGGTTGTGATGATGGTGTTTTATGCGATATTTGTTACTTTTAGATTTTGCGGAAAAGATTATGATGCAGCCGTTCTTGCAGCAGGGCATTGCGGATTTGGACTTGGAGCAACACCAACAGCAATGGTAAATATGCAAACTGTAACGCAACACTATGGACCAAGCCACACAGCATTTATCGTTGTTCCACTTGTAGGTGCATTTTTCATCGATATTATTAATGCAATCGTAATTAGCGGAACGCTCAAGCTACCATTTTTTGGTTAATAGATGGAATCTCTAAAACATTTAGGCACAAGCACGCAATATGTGTTTAGTTATGATAAAAATCTTTTAGAAACCTTTGAAAACAAACACAAAGAGCGTGATTATTTTGTGAAATTTAATTGCCCAGAATTTACAAGTCTTTGCCCAATCACAGGGCAACCAGACTTTGCAACCATCTACATTAGTTACATTCCAGAGCTTAAAATGGTGGAATCTAAATCACTCAAACTTTATCTTTTTAGCTTCCGTAACCACGGAGAATTCCATGAAGATTGTGTAAATACTATTCTTAATGATTTAGTAGAACTTATGCAACCGCGCTATTTAGAAGTATGGGGAAAATTTACTCCACGCGGGGGAATTAGCATTGATCCTTATGCAAACTATGGAATCCCAAACACAAAATATGCAAAAATGGCAGAATACCGCTTGCTAAACCATGATTTATATCCAGAAAACATTGATAATCGTTAAGACTGGAATCTTAAATTAGATTCCAACTTTTATAATGCGCGCAGTTTTGCAATCTCATCGCGCAACCTTGCCGCCTCTTCAAACTCTAGCTTTTTAGCGGCTTCTTGCATTTGCTTGCTTAATTCTTTAACAAGCTTTTCCCTTTCGCTTTTTGGCATTTTTTCCTTACTTGCTTTTTTTGCCCTTTCATAAAGCATTCCCAAATCTTGATTTTTTAAGTCTTCATCAAGCTTCCTTGAAACACTCTGCGGTATGATGTTATGGGCTTTATTATAGGCTTCTTGCTTGGCTCTACGATAATCTGTAATTTCCATAGCCTTTTGCATAGAAGGCGTGATTTTAGAAGCAAAGAGCAGCACACGCCCATTAACATTTCTAGCAGCTCTTCCCATTGTTTGAATGAGGCTTGTTTCACTTCTTAAAAATCCTTCCTTATCCGCATCTAAAATCGCAACTAAGGACACTTCTGGCAAATCTAAGCCTTCGCGCAAAAGATTGATTCCCACTAAAATGTCAAACTCCCCTGCTCTTAAAGCGCGAATGATTTGATTGCGCTCAATGGCATCAATATCAGAGTGCATATAACGCACCCTTAAACCTAAATCATTGTAGTATTTCGTTAGCTCTTCTGCCATTTTTTTAGTGAGCGCAGTTACAAGCACTCTCTCTCCCCTTGCAATCACTTCTTTTGCCCTATCATAAAGAATTGTAACTTGCTTATCCACTTCTAACACTTCATACAAAGGATCTAGCAAACCTGTTGGACGGATTAACTGCTCCGCTGTATGTTCTTGGCTTAAGTCTAGCTCTTTTTGTGCAGGTGTTGCAGAAACAAAAAGAAAATGCGGTGCTTTTATGATAAACTCCTCATATTTTAGCGGACGATTATCCAAAGCGCTAGGCAAGCGGAATCCATATTCCACAAGCACTTCCTTGCGACTTCTATCGCCTGCATACATTCCTCCAAATTGTGGCAAGCTAACATGGCTTTCATCAACAATTAACAAATAAGGTTGATTTTTTTGCGCAAAATAATCTAACAAAGAATAAGGCGTTTCCCCGGGCTTTTTACCTGTTAAATGCCTTGCGTAGTTTTCAATCCCCTTACAAATCCCTGTTGCTTGTATCATTTCTAAGTCAAATTCTGTGCGTGATTTTAACCGCTCATATTCTACCATTCTACCTTGTTCTTTAAAAAACTTTAAGCGCAAATGTAACTCTTCTTCAATGCTTTTAACTGCCTGTTTTAACCTATCTGCCCCCACAATAAAAGGATTTGCCGCATAAAGCACAAAGGATTCTAACTTTTTAAGTGGCTTTTTCTCTATGGAATCTAAAAGCGTAATAGATTCTAATTCATCACCAAAAAACTCCAAACGCACAATCTCTTCTTCACTATATGCTGGAAAAATATCAATCACTTCCCCATTAACTCTAAAATCCCCCCTATCAAAAAAATTATCATTACGCTTATAGCCCATATCCACAAGGCGTAAAAGCAAAGATTTTTGATGGTAATCTTGTGCCACTTCAAACTTTTCAATCATTTCTAAATATTCTTTAGGATTTCCTAAACCATAATTTGCCGAAACGCTTGCCACAACCACGCAATCATCATAAGCCAAAAGCGAAGTTGTCGCGCTTAAGCGCAATCGCTCTAGCCCTTCATTAATACTAGAATCCTTTTCAATAAATAAATCTTGTCTTGGAATATAGGCTTCTGGCTGATAATAATCAAAGTGAGAAATGAAATATTCCACATGATTTTTTGGAAAGAAGCCTTGAAACTCGCTATAAAGCTGCGCAGCAAGAGTTTTGTTATGCGTCATAATCAAAGTTGGCATTTGTAATTCTTGTATGATATGTGCCATTGAAAAAGTTTTACCACTGCCTGTAACGCCAATTAGCGTTTGGTATTGACTGCCTTTTTTAATAAAAGAACTAAGTGTTTTAATGGCTTCTGGCTGGTCGCCTGATGGCTTAAATTGTGAGTGCAAAGCAAACATTATTTAACCTATTTATGGATTTTAAAAGTGCGTATTTTACCTTTCTTTTGATAAAATTACAGCGTTAATAAAATCTTATGTGGAATCCAAAACTTAAAAGAAAGGAAAATTATGGTTCAAATTACAGGGCTTGGTATGCAATATGCCACAAAAAAACTTTTTGAAAATGTGAATTTGAAATTAGATAAGGGCAAGCGCTATGGACTAATTGGAGCAAATGGAGCAGGAAAATCCACCTTTTTAAAAATCCTAAGTGGGGAGATAGAACACACAAGTGGCGATATTGCCTTTGACCCAAATGCGCGCTTAGGAGTGCTTGGACAAAATCAATTTGCTTTTGAGGATTACAGCATTAAAGATTGTGTGCTTTATGGAAACAAACGCCTTTATGATGCTATCAAAGAAAAAGAAAGATTATATAGCGAGGGGGATTTTAGCGATTCTGTGAATGAGCGTTTAGGGGAATTGGAGATGATTTGCGCCGAAGAAGACCCAACTTATGAATATGATGTGCAAATTGAAAAGATTTTAGAGGATTTAGGATTCCCTTCTAATCTCCACGAAAATTTAATGCAAACCCTAACAGGTGGCGATAAATTTAAGGTTTTGCTAGCGCAAGTGCTTTTTCCAAAGCCTGATATTCTCTTTTTAGATGAACCTACAAATAACCTTGATTTAAAGACAATTAGCTATCTTGAAGAGCAACTAAAGCGACACGAAGGCACACTTGTGGTCATCAGCCACGATAGACACTTTTTAAACAGCGTTTGCACGCATATTTTAGATTTAGATTTTAAAAGTGTGCGTGAGTTTAGCGGGAATTACGATGATTGGTATATTGCTTCTACTCTAATTGCAAAACAGCAAGAAATGGAGCGCAACAAAAAGCTTAAAGAAAAAGAAGAGTTAGAATCCTTTATTGCGCGCTTTTCTGCGAATGCGAGCAAGGCAAAACAAGCCACTTCACGCCAAAAGCAACTAGAAAAACTTGATATTAAAAACCTTGAAGTCTCAAGCCGCCGTGATCCTAGCATTGTTTTTAAGGCAAATCGCACCATTGGTAATGAAGCCCTAAACATCGAAAATCTTAGTTTTAATTATGGGGATTTGTGTGTATTAAAAAATTTAAACCTAACCATTCTGCCCGGTGATAAAATCGCACTTATTGGACGCAATGGAATTGGAAAAACTACATTTTGTGAGCTAATTTGTGAAAATTTAAAGCCAACAAGTGGAAGCATTAAATGGGGAGCAACAATTGAGCGGGGCTATTTTCCACAAAATACAACCGAACAAGTCAAAGGCGATGAAACGCTTTATGAATGGCTAAGGGGATTTGATAAGAAAAAGGAAGCAGGAGAGATTAGAAACGCACTTGGAAGAATGCTTTTTAATGGAGAAGAGCAAGAAAAAAGTGTGAATTCCCTAAGTGGTGGCGAAAAACATCGTATGATGCTAAGTAAGCTAATGCTAGAAGGGGGGAATTTTTTAGTGCTTGATGAACCTACAAACCACCTAGATTTAGAAGCCATCATCGCACTTGGTGAAGCCCTGTATAAATATAGCGGGAATGTGATTTGCATAAGCCACGATAGAGAGCTAATTGACGCGTATGCAAACCGCATTATTGAGTTTAAAGAAAACAATGAAATTGTAGATTTTCGCGGAAGCTATGAAGAGTATTTAGAATCGCAAAATATGTAGCGATTCTACTCTATAACATTGCATAAAATCCCGATTCCTTCTATCTCGCAGCGCACTTCATCTCCACTTTTTAGAAACTTTGGCGGTGTAAATCCCATTCCAACGCCACTTGGCGTCCCCATTGAAAGAATGCTCCCAGCTTGTAATTTACAATAAGAAGACAGCTCACAAATCACACTTGCCACATCAAAAATCATTAAAGAAGTGTGCGAATTTTGCCTAAGCTCCCCATTAACATAGCTTTTAATACTTAAATTTTGTGGATTTAACTCTGTTTCAATCCAAGGTCCCATAGGCAAACTACCCTCTAAACTCTTGCCCATATACCATTGCTTATGCTTTTGCTGCAAATTGCGCGCTGAAATATCATTTATAATGGTATAGCCAAAAACATACTCTAAAGCCTTATCTTTTGACACCCTATACGCATCGCGCCCGAGAATCACGCCAAGCTCCACCTCATAATCTAGTTGATTTGTAAGTTCTGCATGTGCTGGAATCTTAGCATTTGGAGCCACTGCCATATTCACGCGTTTGCTAAAATACACCGCATTTTCTCTTTTTTCATCTAAGGCTTCTTGTTTAAAGCGCGCGGATTCCTTAGCGTGCTCTAAATAATTAATCCCTAGACAAATCACATCTTGTTTAGGGTAAGGAATGGGAGATAGCAATTTCACAGAATCTAATGCGCACAAAGGTTCATATGCACTTGCTTGTTTTAGAGATTCTAACATTTCTTGTGTATGATGCGCGATAAACACATTCATATCTGCATAAATCTGTGGAATCTCGCTTTTAAAAATAGAGCTAAAGGGATAAACCAAATCTTTCTTCGCAACACCAAGTTGTGGAACATTGCTTAAAGGATGCAAAAATGTAATCAAACGCATAAAAAAATCCTTTAGAATTTTACAAAGATTTTAGCATAAATTACAAACATAAAGTAATAGGTTACTATATTTTACATATAACGTAAAAATATATTTACATAATATGTAAATATATGCTACAATATGCCATAAAAAATAAAAGGGCTCCCCATTGATATATAAAAATAAGGCTCAAAAGGTAAATCAATTTCCACCAAAACTACTAAGAGAGCGACTAAAAGAAGTTGAGATTCGGCTTGTAGATTTAGCGGACTTTTTAGGTATCTCTCGCCCCACCGCATACAAATTCATACAAATGTATGAGACAGGTTATAAGGACAGCATAGAAGCAAAGTTATTAAAATTCTTTGATTTTGTGATGACTGAAAAAGGGCTTGATAAAAGCAAGGCAATGAGCTATATCGTGGAAAATCTCGTGCAGCCAAAGACAAAAAGCACACAAGATAGGGCTCAAATCATTGCAAATCTTTTAAAAAAGGAGAACAGCGTGAAAATAGAATTTATTGATATGGTAGCACAAACGCAGGTGCTAGATCCTATTTTAGAGTATTTGCTAGAGTGCCAAAAGATTCTAGCAAAGAGCAAAAAGGCATTAAACGAAGAGGAAGTGGCAAAAATCACACCACTAAATGAGCTTTACAACAAGCTTGGCTTACGACTTGACATTAAGATAAAGGAGCAAAAATGAAAATAAATACGCGAAATATAGAATTTGAAAATTTTAGGAATCTAGGCATAAAAGATTCTAAGCAAGAAAATCTTAGCAATAAATTGCAACTAGGATCTATTGATAAAGAGCATATCGGTGGATTATTAGCCCTACTTGGCAGCAATAATGATGGAAAAAGTAATGTGTTAGATGGTTTGGCTAGTTTTTCAAATGCTGCACTAAAAGATAGCGATAAGCCAGACTATCGCGGACACAATGGAGAGCCAAAGCTAATCCTAGAGTATAAAATCACAGATGCAAAAACATTAGAAGCGATAACAGAATCCACAAAAGATACACAAGAGCAAGACATAAATTCTAATTTTTCGGGTAAAACTTTTGGGATATTTTTTACTGAAGGTAGCCTAGAAAAAGGTGTGGAGCGCAATGAAAGTGATACGCAAGAGGAGTATTGTGAGCTTATCCAAAATATGTTTGAAAGCTCTCAAGTATATGGAATCTATGGCTATGATGAAGCGGGAAATAGGAAAGAAATCCGCCTTATCTTGCTAGAGCATAATCGTATATTACTTTGCAGTGTAGATCAAGGTGGCAAGGCATTAAAGTGTTTTAGTGCCGTGCAGAAAAAACACAATGAGATTAAAGACAAAGATAGAGCAATTAAACTTGCTTGTAAGTTTGTAATTGGTGATACTAAAGCTCCCAAAAATTGTGATGACGCAAAAGAATTGCGAGAGTTTTTAAAGGACGAGTTTGAAAAAGCAGAATTCAACCAAACAGAATCTCAATCAAGCATTAGTGCTTCACAAGTGAAACCATACATTTTTAGGGCAACGCTAACACCTAATGGATTAGAAACAAATTTGCCAAAAGAGTTGGAAATATACAAAGATTTTGATATTGAACAGGCAAAAGAGCATATAAGAAAATGTTTAAGTCAAGTATTTAAAGTTTTTGGAGATTCTTATTATAATCGCAATGATAAAGAAGCGATACAGAATCTTCAAACATCTCTTAATCAACACAAAGAACTAGAAAGTCTGCAGAGATTATACAAGAACTTAAAAGATGCTGTTAAGAATAATTCCTCGCTTAAAAGAGATGAGGATCTACAAACTCTCTTGCAAACACCACTTAAGAGTTTCCAAAAAGATATGCAAAGGCAAAAGGATAGAGATATTATTAAAGAGCATTTTGATATTGCATTTTTGCCCAACATCGTGCTGTATAAAGAAAATGCAATTGCCAAAAAGGACTTAAAAGTAGAGCCTAGCAAGATAAGCGAATCAGACTTCTTTCAAGCACTTTTTACAATCTTGGAGAGAAATATAGCGATGATACAAGAGGCTTACGAAAAAGATGATAGCGATTATCTCACCACCACGCAAGATGAGATTAACGATCTTTTTACAAGCACGATCAACAAACGCTTTAATGATTTGTATTGTTTAGAGCAATCTGTGTATAGCTTTCATATTAAATTAGATTCTGCATTTGTGGAGCTAAGTATAAGAAAAAATAATGACACTATCAATCTAGAGCGACAAAGCACAGGGTTTAGAAAATTTTTCAATCTCTTTTTTAACTTTCTCTACAAAGGCGAGATTGGCAGGGGCGATATTGTCTTAATTGATGAACCAGAAAATAGCCTAAGCATACCCACCCAAAAGGATTTGCGTAAGTTTCTTAAAGACTATGGCATGAAAAGTGGGATTTTATTTATCATTGCTACACACTCGCCCTATATGCTAGATATTACCCACCTTGATGAAGTGCGGATTGTAAAGGCATTAAATTCTTTAGAATCTAATGGTAATGGCAAAGGCTCACTTATTATTAATGACTTTTCAATGCTAGGCTATGGAGAAAGTGATGCGTTAAATGATATATGCAAAGCATTAGGTGATAACATTAGGTTTGATGAAACAAGGCTTATATTTGTAGAGGGTATTATGGATTACAATATTCTAAACGCATATAGTCAAATTTATGATTACAAAGATTCTAATAAGCTTATATTTTTGCCTCTTAGCGGACTTGGCGGTAAAGACGATACAGAACCTAGTAATGAAAATAACGATGAAGAACTACATTTTAGCGATGAGCAAAAACAAAAAGCACAAAATCTCATTACTTTTGCAAAAAGATTGCGTATCCACCCCATTTTGCTAGTAGATAATGACAAAGCAGGACAAGCTATGAAGAACGGTGCAGAAAAAGAATTTACACATAAGCTTTCGGTAATTACACTGCAAGACCCATTTCAAAACGGCAGAATCTCCGTTAAAACAATAGAAACACTCTTTGATGATAAAGATAGAGAAAGACTCTACATTGACAACTGGAAGTCTAATAAGATAGCAGGCACTGCTTCAAGCTCATTTAAAAATTCAAATCTGGATAATCTTAGTGATACCAGCACAAATCACTTCAAAATCTTATTCAAATATCTTGTTGAGTTTAATAAAGAAATAAATTGAACACAAGTTTCAAGAAATCAATGCAGATTAATCACATAACAAGGGCAATACAATCTCACAACGAGATTTCTTGCTCATTTATGCTACACACAAACAACTTAGCTTATATCAACCATTAAAGCCCAAACAAAGTAAAACTTAAAATGAAAGAATTAATCCCTACGAAGCAAATGCAGAATCCAACACAATCTTATTACACTCTCATCTCCGCACCGTCCTACTTTACCACTCCTGAAAGGAGCAGTATCATCAGCGAAGAAGAGCTTAACTTCTAGGTTCGGAATGGAGCTAGGTGGAACCTCTTCTCTATTAGCACGAAGATGACAATGTAATACTCATAAATAATACTAAGCCTATATAAGCTTTATCCCTTTAAAGCATAACCTAAGTAACTTTACTAACACTTTAGCAAAGATTTTAAAAGAATCTAGGTTTAATATTTAAATTATGATACTAAGCCTATATAAGTTAATTTGATTAAATACTTTAAAAGAAAAGTAAAATCAACCAAATAAGTCTTTAATCATTTAACTCTTTAAAGTTTCAATTTTTAAAGCTTGAATTCTTTAGAAGCTTTTAAATCTTTATCTTAATATCCTTTTAGCTACTTAAACTATTCTAAAGGCTTTAAAGATATTAAGAGATACTATAAGTAATGCAATAACTAAAAATCTATCTTAATGGATTACACTCATTAAGGCAGTGGCTTTTTATCAATTAAGCCAAACGGTCTATTAGTAGTAGTCAGCTAAACATATTACTATGCTTACACCCCTACCCTATCAAGCAGGTAGTCTTCCTGCGACCTTCAGGGAAAGTTCATCTTGGAGTTGGCTTCACGCTTAGATGCTTTCAGCGTTTATCACATCCATACGTAGCTACGCTGCGATGCCCATAGCAGGACAACAGCTACACCAGTGGTATGTCCATCCCGGTCCTCTCGTACTAGGGACAGATCTCCTCAACTTTCCTACGCCCACGGCAGATAGGGACCGAACTGTCTCACGACGTTCTGAACCCAGCTCGCGTACCGCTTTAAATGGCGAACAGCCATACCCTTGGGACCTGCTCCAGCCCCAGGATGCGATGAGCCGACATCGAGGTGCCAAACCTCCCCGTCGATGTGAGCTCTTGGGGGAGATCAGCCTGTTATCCCCGGGGTACCTTTTATCCTTTGAGCGATGACCCTTCCACACAGAATCACCGGATCACTATGACCGACTTTCGTCTCTGCTTGACTTGTTTGTCTTACAGTCAGGCTGGCTTATGCCATTACACTCTACAAATGATTTCCAACCATTTTGAGCCAACCTTTGCAAGCCTCCGTTACTTTTTAGGAGGCGACCGCCCCAGTCAAACTACCCACCAGGCATTGTCCTACTAGAGGATAACTCTAGCTAGTTAGCAGACAGAAACATTAAGGGTGGTATCTCAACGGTGGCTCCATCTCTACCGGAGTAAAGATTTCAAAGCCTCCCACCTATGCTGCGCATAATGCTCCCATCGGCAGTGCCAAGCTGTAGTAAAGGTCCACGGGGTCTTTCCGTCTTGCCGCGGGTAGGAGGAATTTTCACCTCCACTACAATTTCACTGAATCACTCTTTGAGACAGCTCCCATCTCGTTACGCCATTCATGCAGGTCGGTATTTAACCGACAAGGAATTTCGCTACCTTAGGACCGTTATAGTTACGGCCGCCGTTTACTCGGGCTTCAATTCAAAGCTTCACCTTGCGGCTGACTAATCCTCTTAACCTTCGAGCACCGGGCAGGCGTCACACCTTATACTTCCTCTTACGAGTTGGCAAAGTGCTGTGTTTTTGGTAAACAGTCGGGAGGGACTCTTTGCTGAGACCACTTAAAGTGGCACACCTTATCGCGAACTTACGGTGTTAGTTTGCAGAGTTCCTTAAAGAGAGTTCTTTCACGCGCCTTAGAATACTCATCTCATCTACCTGTGTCGGTTTACGGTACGGGCAACATTAGCTAAACTTAGAGGCTTTTCTTGGCACGACGATCTTAACAATTCACACCGCTACCCGAAGGTTTTGGTATGCCTGTTGGGTTTGGGATACGGGAGCGGATTTACCAATCTCCTAACTTGCACCCTTCGACTGACACTTCTATCCGTCAGCTTGTCTTGACCCTATGCGTCCCCCCATCGCACACTAATGTTGGTATAGGAATATTAACCTATTTTCCATCGACTACCCATTTCTGACTTGTCTTAGGACCCGACTAACCCTACGATGACGAGCATAGCGTAGGAAACCTTAGATTTTCGGCGAAGTGGATTCTCACCACTTTTATCGCTACTCATTCCTGCATGCTCACTTCACACCGCTCCACCACTCCTTACCGGTATGGCTTCAACGCTGATGTGAACGCTCTTCTACCACTGTGCATCAGCACAATCTACAACTTCGGTGTCTATCTTAGCCCCGTTATATTTTCAGCGCAGAATCACTAGACCAGTGAGCTGTTACGCTATCTTTAAAGGATGGCTGCTTCTAAGCCAACCTCCTGGTTGTCTGAGTAACTCCACATCTTTTTCCACTTAGAATAGAACTTTGGGACCTTAGTTGGTAGTCTGGGTTGTTCCCCTTTAGACGATTGATTTTATCACCCACCGCCTGACTCCCAAGATACGGTAATAGGTATTCGTAGTTTGACAGGGGTTGGTACCGCGGTGAGCAGCCCTAGCCCAATCAGAGCTCTACCCCCTATTACTATCACTTGAGGCTATACCTAAATATATTTCGAAGAGAACCAGCTATCACTGAGTTTGATTGGCCTTTCACCCCTATCCACAGCTCATCCCAACCCGTTTCAATGGGTACGAGTTCAGTCCTCCGGTAGGTGTTACCCCACTTTCAACTTGGCCATGGATAGATCACTCAGCTTCGGGTCTGCAGCATCTGACTAAATCGCCCTTTCAGACTCGCTTTCGCTACGGCTTCACATTAGTTTAACCTTGCCAGATACCACAACTCGCAGGATCATTATGCAAAAGGCAGTCCATCACCCTGATAAATCATAGGGCTCTGAATGATTGTAGGCAAATGGTTTCAGGTTCTATTTCACTCCGCTCACTGCGGTTCTTTTCACCTTTCCCTCACGGTACTGGTTCGCTATCGGTGTAGTAGTAGTATTTAGGGTTGGAGAGTGGTCTCCCCTGCTTCAGCCCGGATTTCACGTGTCCTGACCTACTCTGGATCCTGCTACCTAGAAAGACTCTTTCATATACGGGGCTATCACCCTCTGTGGCTATCCTTTCCAGAATGTTCTATTAGAGTCTCTCCGTGGATGTTGCAGTCCTCAACCCCAGTAGCAAGCTACTGGTTTGCCCTGTTCCCCGTTCGCTCGCCGCTACTAAGAGAATCTCTATTGATTTCTTTTCCTCTAGTTACTGAGATGTTTCACTTCACTAGGTTCGCTCCATTTAAGGTAATACATATTGCTATGTATTGGGTTGCCCCATTCGGAAATCTATGGATCAAAGCATCTTGACAGCTCCCCATAGCTTATCGCAGTCTAGTACGTCCTTCATCGCCTCTACTACCCAAGGCATCCACCATTTGCCCTTCACAAGCTTAACTGACTTTATATTCTAACGCCACTGCCTTAATGAATGCAATGCAAACATTAAGACAATCTTTAGTTATTTGCGTGATTGTAGTTATTACTTATATAGGCTTTGACAATGTGTTGTTAAATATCATTTAGAATCTCTACTAAATCTATTAGGTTTTATAAAGATTCTAATGTAAATGTTTGAGATTTAAAACACTTACATTAGAATCACTTGAGAATCACTTTAATTATCTAAGTATATCCCAGAATTACTTTAAAAATATTATTTAAAGAAATAAAAAGTTTATCTTTTATTGTTAATTCTATTACATTAGGCATTAATATCACATACTAACAGGCTTACTTATATTTAAAAAGTTAGCTTTTATAGATAACATATTTAAGTATAACTCATTTACAAATAAACTGCTCTACTAAATTTGTTATTAGCGCATTGTCTTTTAAGACTTGGTGGAGAATAGCGGGATCGAACCGCTGACCTCCTGCGTGCAAAGCAGGCGCTCTCCCAGCTGAGCTAATTCCCCAAAAGAATTTCATCTGGTGGGCTTAGGAGGACTTGAACCTCCGACCTCACCCTTATCAGGGGTGCGCTCTAACCACCTGAGCTATAAGCCCCTACTTAAAGTCTTATGATCTCTGAAAACTAAGCAGGATAAAGAACAACTTAAACTCAATAAACAAATATTGAGTTATCTCTCTTGAAAGGAGGTGATCCAACCGCAGGTTCACCTACGGTTACCTTGTTACGACTTCACCCCAGTCGCTGCATCCGCCGTGGGCGGTAGCCAGTTTGGCATTCCGACTTAAGGCGAATACAACTCCCATGGTGTGACGGGCGGTGAGTACAAGACCCGGGAACGTATTCACCGCAACATTGCTGATTTGCGATTACTAGCGATTCCAGCTTCATGTAGTCGAGTTGCAGACTACAATCCGAACTGAGATATGTTTTATAGATTTGCTCCACCTCGCGGTATTGCTTCTCTTTGTACATACCATTGTAGCACGTGTGTAGCCCTAGGCGTAAGGGCCATGATGACTTGACGTCATCCTCACCTTCCTCCTCCTTACGAAGGCAGTCTCCTTAGAGTGCTCTACCGAATAGTTAGCAACTAAGGACGAGGGTTGCGCTCGTTGCGGGACTTAACCCAACATCTCACGACACGAGCTGACGACAGCCGTGCAGCACCTGTTTTCAAGTTCTAGCAAGCTAGCACTCCACTATCTCTAGCGGATTCTATCAATGTCAAGCCTAGGTAAGGTTCTTCGCGTATCTTCGAATTAAACCACATGCTCCACCGCTTGTGCGGGTCCCCGTCTATTCCTTTGAGTTTTAATCTTGCGACCGTACTCCCCAGGCGGAATGCTTAATGCGTTAGCTGCATTACTGGAGTGACAAGCACCCCAACAACTAGCATTCATCGTTTAGGGCGTGGACTACCAGGGTATCTAATCCTGTTTGCTCCCCACGCTTTCGCGCATCAGCGTCAGTAATGTTCCAGCAGGTCGCCTTCGCAATGAGTATTCCTCTTGATCTCTACGGATTTTACCCCTACACCAAGAATTCCACCTACCTCTCCCATACTCTAGAATAATAGTTTCAAATGCAGTTCTATGGTTAAGCCATAGGATTTCACATCTGACTTATTATCCCGCCTACGCGCTCTTTACGCCCAGTGATTCCGAGTAACGCTTGCACCCTCCGTATTACCGCGGCTGCTGGCACGGAGTTAGCCGGTGCTTATTCGTTAGATACCGTCATAATCTTCTCTAACAAAAGGAGTTTACAATCCGAAAACCTTCATCCTCCACGCGGCGTTGCTGCTTCAGGGTTTCCCCCATTGAGCAATATTCCCTACTGCTGCCTCCCGTAGGAGTCTGGACCGTGTCTCAGTTCCAGTGTGTCCGATCACCCTCTCAGGCCGGATACCCGTCATAGCCTTGGTGAGCCATTACCTCACCAACAAGCTGATAGGACATAGGCTGATCCTTTAGCGAAAAACCTTTCCCCCGTAGGGAATATCCGGTATTAATCACCGTTTCCAGTGGCTATCCCAGACTAAAGGGCACATAACCTATGCATTACTCACCCGTGCGCCACTAATCCACTTCTAGCAAGCTAGAAGCTTCATCGTTCGACTTGCATGTATTAGGCACGCCGCCAGCGTTCACTCTGAGCCAGGATCAAACTCTCCATAAAAATTATGGAAGTTTGTATCAAAAATAAATAATGATTGCAAACTCTCCATAAGATAAAGAAAGAAAAGCTTAAAAGAATAAAGATTTAAAGATTCTCTAAAGAGTTTCTTTAAATTTTAAGATTTAAGTTTTACTTGGTTTTAGATTCTTATTAATAAGTTTAAATTATCTAAAAAGAATCTGTGTTTGGATTAGTTTGTCCTAAAATCTCAAAATCTCTGTTTTAGATTTGTGTTTTATGCAAACAATCTTTAGTGTGCTTTAGTTATAAGTTTAGTAAAAAGTTCCAAAATATAAAGAAAGAATTAATCTTTCTATAATAAGAAACTCAAAAAAATATAAACTTTTAACAAATGACATAAAGACTGCTTTAAAGAATAAAACCACAAAGCAATAAATTGAGTTTGTTGTATAAGAATTTAGAAAATAATTTAAGAAGTTGTTGTTCTTTATTATTTCCTGCTTAGTTGTCAAAGATCATTTAACTTTAATGCGCATACTACATTAATATGTATATTACATAATCTAAAGTTAAAGAACATTTTTACATTAAAGATTAAACCTTAGAAAAGCCTGCATCTTAAGTTTTAAATAAAATCATTTGCTGGATTCTTGATTATAATCAAGAAAAGTAAAGATTTATAAAACTAAGGATTAAATGAGTGAAATTCACTTATTATAATCTGTTACAATGTGCTAATTTAAGGGATTAAAATTTAGCGCAAAAAAGGAAGTGGAATTATAGCTAGAAAAGCTTAAGGGGAGATTAAAATTGGGGGGATAAGATTCTACTTTTAAATTTTATAGAAAGGCAAGCGTTGAATAAAGAGCAAATTGGCGCGCTATGGATGGTTAGCGCAAGTGTTGCGTATGGCTTTATGCCTATTTGGACGGTTCTTGGACAAAATAGTGGGCTAACAACAGATTTCATTTTGTTTTTCCGATTTGCCTGCACAAGCGCGTTATTGCTTGCGCTTGCGCGTTTTGAGAGAGTGTCTATTCTCTTGCCTAAGCGCAAAATTTTAGAATTTGTCTTTTTAGGCGGAATCTTGTATTCTATTCAGTCTTTTGCCTATTTAGATTCCTTAAAATACATTCAGACTGCACTTTCTGTAATGCTCTACCACATTTACCCTGTGATTGTTACGCTTGTAGCCCTTGTGTTTTTTAAAGAAAAAATTCAGTCAAAAACGCTTCTAGCTTTAGCGCTTTGCACCATTGGACTAGTGATAATCTTACAAATCCCAAAAGACATTACCCTTAATTATCTTGGCGTTGCGCTCTCTTTAATTGGAGCATTGTTTTATGGACTTTATGTGATTTTTAGCCAAAGCATTACGCGTAATTGCCATTTTCTAGTTTCTAGCTTTTATGTGTGCTTTTTTTCATCTCTTGCGATGCTTTTTAGTATGCTAAAAGCACACGAAAGTATTCCAAATCTTTTTGAGATTCCACCTATTGGAATCTTTGCTTTGCTTGCGCTAACAATACTTTCTACACTTTTTGCAATGGTTGCGTATTATCTAGGAATGCCAAAAATTGGAATCACAAAAACCGCAATTTTAGGAATGATAGAACCACTTGTCGCTGTGGTGCTATCTATTTGGATTTTGGGGGATAGCTTAAGCGCTTTACAATATTTTGGGGCGTTTTTGATTATCTTTGGTTCGATTCTTTTATGCCTTAGGAGATAAATTCTTGGATTAAAGCGCGCCATTTTTCAAGCACAACAGCTTCACTAAAGCGTTCGTTGATTTTAAGTGCATTTTTTGCCAAAGAATCTCTATTTTCTAAAGTTTTTTCAAAATGCTCCGCTAAGGATTCCACATTTCCAAGCTCCACAAGATAGCCATTATTTTCTATAATCTCACTAGGTCCATAAGGGCAATCATAGCTGACCACAGGAATACCACACATTAATGCTTCAATTAGCACATTGCTTAAACCTTCTTTATGGCTTGAAAGCGCGAAAAATTCCGCATTACTATACGCATTATAAAGAGTTTCTAACCGCCCTAAAAACACCGCCTTTATCCCTAAATCTTTAGCTTGCTTTTCTAATTTTTCTCTCTCTTTACCATCTCCGGCAAGAAGCAAGAAAAACTCTTTGTGCTTCCCATTATTCTTTTTGGAAAAAATCGCAAATGCCTCTAAAAGTTCATCAAAATGCTTACTCTCTATCATTCGCCCAGCACTTAGCACATAAGGCTTAAATACGCTATAATCCCTAGAATCATCTTGTGCCACGCAAATAGGGTTTGGCATCACACGCACATTTTTTAAACACGCATAGTGGCGCAAATCCTTGTGCGTAAGCGTTGTAACACACGAAGCATAAGGATAAACAAGCTTGCGCAAATACGCCCAAATGCCACTTAGGCTTGTGTAAATGCTATGTTCTGTGGCAATAGTTGGAATTCTTTTTGCGCTAGCAAGAATTGCTAGGATATTGCTTTGATGGATAAAGCTAATCACAAGATTTGCCCTTTGTTCTTTAAAGAGTTTTGCAAGAGCATTAATTTTCTCAAAATTTCCTAAAATTCCATGCCTTTTGCTTGTGATTTCTATAACTTTCACACTAGGATCTAGCGTGTAGAATTGCTCTTTTTTGCTCCAAAGCGCTAGCACAATCCTATATTCATTAACTAGCGCATTTGCCAAGAAGCTTGCCACTTTCTCCGCTCCGCCCATTCGTAAAGACGATACAACAAGCACTATGCACTTTTGCGTTAATTTGGATTCCATCTTTTTAGATTCTATTTTGCTCGCTTCTAAACTCTCACCCGCCATTATGATTAAACTCCACAACAATTTCCTTAAGCTTTGCAATTCTATCTTTTGTGATTAACAACTCATCAATATCACTATTTAGCTTGTTTATATCATAATGCGTTGGTCGCGCCACTTGGATAGAAGGGTATTTTGTTTTACTCTCACTCTCGCCAATTAGCAACTCTTCATAAAGCTTCTCCCCTGGGCGCAATCCACTAAATTCAATAGCAATTTCATCCTCTTTATCATACAGGCGCAACATATTCTTTGCCAAATCCACAATTTTTACAGGCTCTCCCATATCTAAAATAAAAATCTCTCCTCCCTTAGCAATCGCCCCCGCTTGCAAAACAAGCTGACACGCTTCTGGGATTAGCATAAAATAGCGCGTAATATCTGGATGTGTAACCGTGATAGGTCCGCCACTTTGGATTTGTGCTTTAAATTTTGGCACAACAGAACCGCTACTTCCTAGCACATTACCAAAGCGCACCGCTACAATCTCACTTTTTTTGGATTCCACATTTTGCGCGTATAACTCCACAATGCGCTTGGTTGCACCCATTACATTTGTAGGACGCACCGCTTTATCCGTAGAAATCATAACAATCTTTGGCACTTCCGCTTTAATCGCACAATCTACGACATTTTTACTTCCAATCACATTATTTTCAATCGCGCTTTTTTGGTTATATTCACACAATGGCACATGTTTATAAGCTGCGGCATGAACAATAATATCAGGGGCTTCTTCTTTAATAAGAGCTAAAAGCCGTTCTTTTTCTAAAATACTTAGCAAGCAAGGGCGGAAAAGCGCCATCTCTCCCATTGTTTTTTGGGGATATTTTTGATTTAATTCTTCTAAAATCGCATACAAATTAAACTCACTATGCTCCACAAGCACCAAGCGTTTAGCTCCAAAGTCCGCGCATTGTCGCACAATCTCACTACCAATGCTCCCCCCAGCCCCCGTAATTAGAATCTTTTTATCTTTTAAAAATTCCCTAATTGTCGCCTTATCTAAATCTTTAATTGGACGGCTTAATAAATCTTCAATAGAAATATCCTTTAGGCTCTCTTGCTCATCTTTTAGCATTGTGGCGATTTTTATCTCTTCAATGCCAAGCTTTGTAAGCTCATCAAACAAGTCTTTTAAAGGGGGCTTTGCGTAATCGCGCGTTAGAATTGCACTTTTTATCTTATGCTCTGTCATCAACTCTTTTAACGCGCTTTTTGGATACACCTTAAGATTTGAAATATAGCTTCCAATTGCCTTGTTATCTTCTTCAATAATCGCTAAGGGATAGAAAGGAATCTCACTATTAAGAGCCGCTTTAATAAGCGTTGGCGTTTGTGTATTTGCGCCAAAAATCACCGCTGGCTTTGGCGAGTGTTTGGGAGAATTTTCTAAATAAATGCGTTTTGAGATTCTAATTGCTCCAATTAAAATACTAGAAATCACAAAGTCAATCCCAATCACACTTAAAGGAAAATCTCCAAAAATCCCTAAAAATGCGATTCCACAAAAGATTCCATACGCCAAAGTATGCGCATAAAACAATCTCAACGCCTCTAAAAGCCCAAAAAATCTCCACGGCACTAAATAGAGCCTAAACATAGCTAACGATAAAACCTTTAAGCCAATTAAAACAAAGAAGACTAAAACAACGCTTACCTTAAACTCCAAAGGCACTTGAAAACTAAAGCGCAAATCATAGGATAAAATCAATGTAAAATACGAAACAAGAATATCAATAAGCACAAAAAACGCAATGCGCTTGGCATTACTAGGGCGAAAAAGGGCCGATTTTAACACTTAGCAACTCTTTATAAAATCTAAAATCAAATTAGAAATCCAATCAATATCATTTTTTTCTAACGCACCACCGCTTGGCAAGCAAATTCCGCTTTCAAAGAGTTTTTGACTCACACCATTAACAAATGCTTTAGAATTCTTAAAGAGTGGTTGTAAGTGCATAGGCTTCCATAATGGACGCGATTCCACGCCTGCTTTTGCAAGATAATCCACCAAATCTAAAGGATTAATTTTAGAATCCAAAAAGCGTAAAGTTGTCAGCCAGCGATTACCCCTAGAGTTTGGAATCTCAGGCATAAACTCTAGCTTTTGTTCAACTTGCTTTAGCGACTCTTTATACCACTCAAAAATCTCTCTTCTCTTTGCCACTCTTTGTTCAATTTGCTCTAATTGCCCTACACCAATAGCCGCACAAACATTGCTTAAGCGGTAGTTGTAACCATAATCTAAATGCTCATAATAAGGCAAATTCTCCCTAGCTTGTGTGGAATAAAACCGCGCTTTTTCTATCTTTTCTCTATCCTTTCCAAGTAGCATTCCACCCCCACTGCAAGTGATGATTTTGTTCCCGTTAAAGGAAAGCGCACCAAACTCCCCAAAGCTCCCACTATGCTTACCATCATAAAACGCCCCTAAAGATTCCGCCGCATCTTCAATCAATAAAATTCCATATTTCTTACAAATCTCCATAATCTCATAAATCTTCGCACATTGCCCATACAAATGCGTTAAAATCAATGCTTTTGGCTTCTTAGGCAATAATTCAATCGCCTTTATAAGCAACTCTGGATTAAGATTCCAAGAATCTAAATCACTATCAATAAACACAGGTTCAGCCCCTTGATACAAAATCGCATCAATTGAGCCAATAAAGGTAAAACTACTTGCTAGCACAATATCCCCTTGCGTGATTCCCCCTACTCTTAAAGCAAGGTGCAGTGCCGCTGTACCAGCATTTAATGCTAGCGCATTTGGAGAATGCGTATAAGCCTTAATATCCCCTTCAAAGCGATTTACAAACTCCCCCAAAGGCGCGATATAATTACTTGCAAACACATCGCTTACATATTGTTGTTCATTTCCGCCCATTTGTGGCGGAGATAAAAAGATTTTAAACGCCATTTTTTCTCCTTTAAATTTCTTTTTTTGCCGGATTGCCAACCATTTTTTTAAAAGATGGAATCGCATTTATAACTACACTTCCAGCACCAATTACGCAATTCTCTCCTACGCTTTTACCTTCAATTACAACGCTTCCAGCACCAATATGGCTCAAATCTCCAATGCCAACGCTTCCACAAAGTGTTGCATTTGGCGCAATGTGTGCAAACGCTCCCACACTACAATCGTGTTCTACAACACTTGCTGTGTTAATAATCGCCCCTATGCCAACTTTGGCACGCGCATTAATCACAGCATTTGGAAAGACCACCACAGCATCAGAAATCCTAGCAGATTTTGAGATTATAGCACTAGGATGAATAACAGATGGTAAGCAAAAACCTTTTTGTAAAAAAAACTCATAAAGACTTTTGCGTGTAGCATTATTGCCAATGGCTAAAACCACGCCGTATTCTTTAGCATTTTTTAAAGCCAAAAATTCCGCCTTTGTAATTGCTTCAATTCCGTTAAGTTGCTTTGTTTGGGGCGTATCATCAATTACAAGATACACAATATTAAGTGCTTCTAAAATATCTGCTATCACCGCGCCGTGTCCGCCCGCACCAAAAATTGCTAACTTTTGCATTTGTTTCCTTATATTTGCACTTTAAATCTCTGCGATTTTAACGCATTTTCTTAACATTTGCGCTTTAAATTTATCTTTTAAGGGATAAAATACACGCAAAAATTCCCTATAAAAAGGCAAAAGATGGAATCGCAAATCCTAAAAGAGTTAGATTTATCTTGCATTTGGCATCCTTGCACACAAATGCACGACCACGAAAATAATATTCCATTAATCCCCATTAAACGCGCTATTGGTGCGTATCTCTATGATTTTAACAACAAGGCATATTTAGATTGCATTTCTAGCTGGTGGGTGAATCTCTTTGGGCATTGTAACCCTTATATTAATGCAAAACTTAAAGAACAATTAGAATCTTTAGAGCATATCATTTTTGCAGGTTTTACCCATAAGCCCGTAATTGACTTATCTAAGCGGCTTTTAGGGCTTTTGGATTCCAACTTTGGCAAATGTTTTTATGCAGACAATGGCTCAAGCGCCATTGAAGTGGCTCTTAAAATGGCATTCCACGCAAGTGCGATTAAAGGAAATAAAAAAAATAAATTCCTATGCCTAGAAAATGCCTACCACGGAGAAACTATTGGAGCTTTAAGCGTAGGTGATGTTGGAATCTATACAGATGTTTATGCGCCCATTTTGCTAGAAACACTAAAAATTAAAGCCCCTGTGGGAGAAAACATTGATGCTTCCCTAGAAGCCCTAAAAATCTTGCTATCCACGCAAAAAGATTCCATTATTGCCTTTGTGCTAGAACCACTCATTCAATGTGCGGGAAATATGAATATGTATAGCCCGCGCTTTGTGCAAGAAGCTACAAAACTTTGCAAAGAAGCAGGTGTGTATGTTATTTTTGATGAAATTGCCGTAGGATTTGGGAGAACAGGCAGTCTTTTTGCCTATGAGCAATGTGGCGTTGTGCCGGATTTTCTTTGCCTTAGCAAAGGCATTACAGGAGGTTATTTACCGCTTTCTGTGGTTGTTACAAGTGATGAGATTTATCAATTATTTTATGCGCCTTTTAGCGAGAACAAAGCCTTTTTGCACTCCCACTCTTACACAGGAAATGCGCTAGCTTGTGCGTGTGCAAATGCGGTTTTAGATATTTTTGAACGCGATAATGTGCTTACGAAAAACAAAGAATTATCTGCATTTATTTGGGAGAGAATGCAGGCTTTAAGGAAGTTTAGCTGTGTGGGGAATTTGCGTCATCAAGGAATGGTTTTTGCTTTTGATTTAATAGGATTTAAAGGGGAGCGTAAAGGCTTAGAAGTCTTTAATAAAGGCTTAGAAAAGGGGCTATTACTCCGCCCTTTAGGCAATACAATCTATCTAATGCCCCCTTATATCCTAACTCAAGATGAAGCCACTTATATTTTAGATTCCATTTGTGAAATTCTAAAAACATTTTAAGGGCTTAAAAAGGATTCCATAATGGCATTTAAAATTGACACACAAATGCAAGCACCAGCATATAATAATACACCACAAAAACCAAAACTAGAGCCAGAGACAAATCCTCAACAAAAACCAAAGCCTCTAACAAATAACAGCGGGCAAATCCACGCTCGACCAAGCTATCCTAGCCAAAATCTCATTGACAAATACAAAACACCCGGCGCATTTATCAACGCACAAAACACTATGGGCAATCAATTAGGAATCCAAAATGTTATCAAACCACAAGAACAAGATATAGGGCAAGACGCGCTTTTAGAATTTTTACAGAGTCAAAACTCTGCACTTGAATCTTTAAATCAGATTCCACAACTTAGCTTTCAAGAAAGTTTGGAGCTTGAAAAAACTCTGCAAGAAATGGCACAAAAGCGGGAGCTAGCGCGTTTAGATTCCACCACTCTTGCTGAACTTTTAAGAAAAATCCAGCAATAAACTAAGAATCTCTTTGTTGAGCTTGTTGCTCCACTTTTACGCTAGACTCTACTTGTGGTGGAAGCGGATTTGTCTTAGCAAGATAGAAAGCAACTAGGATATTTACCACCATTGCAATGAGCAAAAGTGGCGTTGTGCGCTTAATAATTTCCACAGGGGATACCTTTGCAAATCCAGCAAGCGCCAAAATCCCCCCAGCAATAGGCGAAGCCGCTCTTCCTAAACACGAAGCAATTTCAATAGGCAATACTAAAGTAATTGGCGCAACTCCAAGTCTTGTCGCAATATCAGGTGCCAATCGTCCAAAAGCATTAAATGCAGCGATTCCACTTCCCATAATCACCGCAAATCCATACACTAGGAAGCTAAGTAAAGTAATACTTACAAACACAGCAATACTTGCACTCTCTCCACCTAAAGCACTCACCGCATTTGCTAGGATTCCAACCCCACCAAGGGACTTAATCCCTTCTGCAAACACAGAAGCGGCAATGATAATGCTAACAACGCTTACAAAAATCTCCGCCATAGCCTTTAAGATTACCACCATATCTTCACCTAGCTTCTTGCCATCTCTATGGCGCGCAAACTCCACAATGAATACAAGGGCGATACTCACAAAGTTTGCCGTTACCACATCAAGTTTTATACCCAAAAAATAAGCTATAAACAAAAACACTACAGGCAACCAAGGGAATAAAATATAAAGTGTAGGGCATTTTGGATCTATAATCTCTGGTGCTTCTACTTCTTCACAAAGCACACCTTTAGCCTTATCTCTTCTATCCACCCACGCAAAATAAAGTGGAATCAAAACTGCAATCACTGCCACATAAGCAACAACGCTCCAAATTTGATAATTCAAAAAAAGCCCCACAACATTGTCTTTTTGTCCTACCATATCCGCCATATTAATAGAATTTCCATCTTTTGGTCCATAATCTAGTGCAATTAAAGATAGCACACAAACAGCTGTGATAGGACGAATTTTAAGCGCGATTAACACAGGATAAATACAAGCAAGTAGCAGCAAAAGTAATCCTGCATAACTTGAAATAACTATTTTTAACGCCATACCTACAACAAAAGTTCCACTTAGGATTAAATATTTATTTTTAATCTTTCCAAGAGGCTTATTTGCCAAAAAAGCTAGTTTTGCTGAAGCGTTAATGTGCTTCATATAAGCCGCAAAACCTGCTACACTCATAATAATTAACCCCACTCCAGCAAGTTGTGTTTTAAAAGTTGCTGTAATAAAAGCAAAGCTATCAAGCAATACATCTAAAAAACTTGCACTCTCTCTAACGGGAGCTTTTGGTATAGGAACGCCTGTAAAATAAAATGCAAAAATAAGAATTAGCATTCCAGAGAATAAAAAAACAAAAATGGGATTATATTTTTTTAGAATATAATATGCCACAACTGCGACAGCAATCAATGTTGAGATTATCATAAATGCCGACATATTCCACCTTCCTTGAACACCAAAATAAACTTCGTATTATAAAGAAAAAATGTTTAAAATTTTTAAAATTTGATTAATCTAGCAGAATTACTGAGCATAAATTAAAACTCCCCAAAAAAGGGGGGAAATAAGAATAAAAGACTATTTTTAGATTTTAAAAGGATTTTCAACAACTCTTTTGCGATCTACAATATATGGAATAAGAGCCATTTGTCTTGCGCGTTTAATCGCAACTTCCACGCGCTCTTGCCACTTTTTAGAATTCCCTGTTAAGCGACGTGGCATAATCTTATAACGCTCTGAAAGTGAGTGTTTTAACATTTCTACATCTTTGTAGTCAATAAATTCAATTTTTGCCTCTGTGTAGCGACAATATCTTTTAGAATATCTTTTTTTCTCTGCCATAATGTTCCTTTAAAATGGTATTTCATCATCATTAATATCAATCACTGGAATCTCTTCTTGCGCAGGCTTTTGAGCTTCTGACTTTTGGTAATTTGATTGATGGTTATTATAACCACTTTGGCGATTGCCATTATTTGCATTATAACTGCCATAGTTACCACTAAAGCTCTCTTGATCATAACCTCCTTGATAGTCACTATTTGGGTTATATCCGCCATTTTGGATTCCACCTTCTCCCCTTGAACCTAGCATTTGCATACTTTCAGCAGTAATGCTATGCTTACTTCGCTTTTGACCATTATTATCTGTCCAACTCTCTAGCACCAAACGCCCCTCAATTAAGATTTGAGAGCCTCGTTTTAAATACTGATTTGCCACCTCAGCTGTGCGCCCAAAAAGATTCACATCAACAAAACACACTTCCTCGCCTTGTGAACCATCTTGTTTTTTATAACGACGATTTGTAGCAAGTCCTAGCTTTGCTAATGCACTTCCATTTGGTAAATAGCGCAACTCTACATCACGCGTTAAATTTCCAACTAAAATGACTTTATTAAACATCCAATTCCTTCTTTAGACTTAAGCGTCTTGTGGCTTATCCTCTACTTCTTTTAGTGGTGTTGATTTTTTATTATTAATCGCACGATCAACTAATGTTTCCCACGCTTTTTGCTCTTTCTTGCTTTCATATTTAATCACAATAAAGCGCAAAATTTCTTCATTAATGCGATACAAACGCTCTAATTCTAAAACAAGCTTTGGCTCTGCTTTAAAATAAATTACAAAATAATATCCACGCTTATTTTTCTTAATTTCATAAGCAAGATTGCGCATCCCCATATCTAAAGTCGCGCTAATTTCACCACCATTATTAAGAATTGCGGCTTTGTAAAAATCAATCTTTTGCGTGATTTCTTCTTGTGTCAAAGTGGGTTTAACCACAAACATTGTTTCATAAAAACGCATATATTCTCCTTATGGATTTTGCCCTTTATCCTAACAAAAAAGAGCAAGGATTTTATAGGTTTTTTACAATTTTTACAAAATGTAAAGGGGTAAATTCTATCTTAAAACTGCTTGTATTTTTATTAAGGCACTTAAAAATCCATTGCCACGATTCATTCCTTTAAATAATTCCTCTCTCCAAGTGTTTAAAATCAAAAATATAGACTCATATTGCGCTTCTCTAATGGCTGTGGCAAAAGATTTCTTTCTCTCTAAAATCGCCTTTGGAGGATTATAGCCTAATGCATCTGCAAGATTAGAATCACCTTTTAAACGAATATGACTTGTAAGCAAAAAAAGGGTAAAAAAATACTTCTGCACTGCTCTTACTAGTTGATTTTCATCAAAACCCTGTTCCAGAAATTGTGAAAGCTTTGCAAAATAAGGCTTTTTAAGAAGCAATAACTCTAAAATTTCATCTACCTCAACACTACCTAATCCATAACCCAAGCTATCTACCATTTCTGCGGTGATTTCTTGCGTAAAGATTCCATATTTTCTAAGTTCAGAGATACTTAAACCTAAATCTAAATTTTGCTGCTCAAAAATTTTGTGGAGCAAAAAATCTGGAATCTTAATCTGTAATTCTCTTGCATATTCTTGTAAAATTGGCATTGCTTCGTAAAAATTAGGCGCAAAAAAACGCACTTCAAACACGCCCTGTTTTGCTAAACTCCCACCAAAACTTCCCACCATAGCCTTAGCATCTGCCATATACTCTGCGTTTGTTTTATTCTCTGCTTGATAAAACTCTAAAATCAATACTCCACTGCCATTTTTAAGCAAAGTTTCTAGCAAAGTATCAAGCTGTTTTTTTGGAATCTTTTTTTCTACTTTTATCCAAACAAGTGCTTCATCTCCAAAAAGTGAACCTTGTGAAAAGCAATTTAGCGCGTTTTGAAAATCAAATTCTCCAAAATAAAAGCTGTTTTTTTCACAACCCCTATCAAGCGCAATTTTTGCGATTTTTTCCCCATAATGTCCAATTAAAAATGTATCTGCTCCATAAAGAAAAATCGCACGAATTTGTGTTTTTTGAGCAAGTTTTGTATCTAATTCTTTTTTATACATTATTTTCCTTTATGGCGTGGCTTGTATTTTGAATGTTTAAAACTTTTAGATTTTTTAAGATTTTTTTGTATTTTCTTTGCATTAAACTTTGCTCTATTCTGTGCATTTTGCGCCTTTGCAAGCGTTTTTGTAAAAAGATATTTAGAGATTTGCTCACTTTGGATTCCAAATCCTTCATTAAAACATTCTAAAATTCTGCCATACACCTTTGCTGTAGCAAGATTAACATCAAGAATTTGCACACGCACTTTTTGGTATTTCACACCTACACCCTTCAAACACACAACACGCGCGCCTTGTAAAGGGGGAGTTGTTAGGGCAACTAATTCTGGACTTTTATCATTTATGATTACACCTACATAGGCTTGTCCAATTTTTTTATTTAAATAGCGCGCAAATTTACGATCTTTAAAATCTAATTCTATCTTTGCCACTTCTCTTTCTTTTTGGCTTAAATCCTCACAAATTTGCGGTAGAGATTCTAAGGAGTTTGGATTAAATTGAATTTTGTCTTTTAAAATTCTATGTAAAAGCAAATCGCTATAACGGCGAATAGGCGAAGTAAAATGGCTATAACTTTCAAATCCTAACCCAAAATGCCCGATATTATGGCTTGCATAAGTTGCTTGCTGCATTGAGCGAATGATAAGTTTATCCACTTCTGCTGCCATATTAGAATGCTTTGTTAAAGCTTGGATTTCTAAAATTTCTTTGTGAAAATCTTTAGTGTATTTTGGAATCTTTTTTTTATGATAGATTCCAAGCAAGCGAAATTCTGTAAATAAATCTTGGATACTCTCCAACTTTGGTGCATTATGCACACGATAAATTCCTAATTTTAACCGCTCATCTCTTTGTGTGCTTGGTGTGCTTTGTTTGCTTTGCAAAAGCGCGCTTTGGATATTTGCTAAAAGCATACATTCTTCAACTAATTGATGACTTAGCGTTTGGGATTGTAATTTTAAATCTTTTAATTCTAAATTTTTATCAAGCTCCATTACACTCTTATCACCTAAAAAGTCAAATCCATTTTTCAGCCGTTTTTGACGCAATTTTTGCGCTAAATCATTAAGAGCAAATAGCATTGATTTTAAATTTGTTTTGATTGTTTTGCTTTTTTTAGATTCCAACAATAAATCCACTTCTTCATAAGTGAGTTTTTGAGACACTTTTATAATTGCTTCAAAAAGCTCACTATTTAGCACCGCTTTTGTGCATTTATGCAAGCGGATTTTCCACACCATTGCTAAACGCAATTCTCCTGCACTTAGCGAGCAAAGATTCTCACTTAAAGTCCTTGGTAACATAGGAATAGATTTATGCGGAAAATACACGCTAAAACCACGCATTTTTGCTTCTAAATCAAGGGCAGAATCTTTTTTAACATAATAACTTACATCTGCAATGGCAATATAAAGCGTAGAATTTTCTTCATCATAAAAAATTGCATCATCGTGATCCTTTGCCCCCACAGGATCAATCGCACAAAATGGCAAATGTGTGCAATCTGCCCTTTCTTTAAAATCCTTTAAACGCACAGGCTTAAAACTCTCTGCTTCTAACTCTGCTTGCAAACTAAAAGATTCTTGCCTATCATACAAACTTAGAGCGATTGTTTCATCAATTTGTGGATCACTTAATGCCCCTAAAATCTCTAAAATCTCACCATTTTTTGGATTAAGTTTTAAAAGCGTATTTGGCGGAAGTGTTTTTAAGGATTTTTGTGTAGCTTTAATTTTATAAGGAATCTCATTTGGAATAGAGATTGCCATACAATCTAATTTGTATTTTTCTAAATAGCATAATACGCTGCTTTGTTTTGTCTCTAGGATTTCAATTACTTTTGCATAAATGCGTGTATTGTGCGATTTATTAAGCATTTTTGAAAGCACAATATCACCCTTTTGTGCGCCTTTTAGCAAATGTTTTTCCACAAGCCAATCTCTCCCATTTCCCTTTGGCAAGGGAATCACAAACCCATATCCTTCTTTTGTAAGCTCCACTTTACCTATACAAAATTTTCTTTTTAAAACATAACGATTTTTACGCACTTCTAGCACATCAAAAACACGCAAAGATTCTAAAAGATTCAAAAAGGATTCTGCAAGCTTGAAATCCAGCGGAATCCCATTATTAAGAAGGTTTAAAAATTCAAGCATCTTCTTCTTTTAAAATCCCATCAAAAATAAATTGATGCTCCTTAGGAAGCGCATTAAAAACATTTAACGCTAACTCTCTAATCTCCCATAAAGCAGCCTTTGAAAGACGCAATGCTAAAAAATTTTGCAAACTTCTTGCATTAATACTCCAAGTAAGCTCTGTTTTATAAGATTCTGGCATTGCAAATTTTGCTAAATCATTACTAATATTTGTAACAAGCAATTTTCTTAAATTTTCTAGTGCGTAAATAGATGCTTCATTAACTGCTTGATTTTCTGTAAAAACTAAAAATTGCTCCGCTCTTTTATAATTTTCACTACAAAGTGGCAAAAAAGATTCCATCTCTTTAAGTTCTTTAAGAGTATAGCGACTAGATTTCACGCTTAAAGATGCCATTCTATGCCTTGCTAACTCTTGCAAACAAGCCCTACTAATCCCTTGGATATAAAAAGTATAATGTAAATGTTCAAGCGTGGAAGCGTGTTTAAATTTATTTCCCACTCTATCAATAAGTTCCTTATCCTTCTCTCCGCCATTATCGCCCTTTTCAAAACTCTGCCAACAAGTCCTTATTGCGTGAGAGCAAATGTTTAATTCTGTATAAGATAATAATTCTATTTGCATTGTTGTCCTTTTTGAAGTTTTAGTCGTTGCACATGCGTAATAGCAATAGCAATAGCATCGGTAATATCTAAAGGTTTAATCTCCCCCTTAATCCCTAAAAGTCTTTTTACCATAAAAGCAACCTGTTCTTTTGCCGCTTTTCCATTACCTGTGAGTGCTTTTTTAACTTGTAAAGGTGTGTATTCTGCAAAATTTCCTAATTCTTGTAAAATTTTAAGACTTAAAGCCCCCCTAAATTGTGCAAGCTTAATCACAGTTTTAGGATTATACGCATAAAACATATCTTCAATCGCAACACTATCAATTTTATGCTGTTTTAACACTAAATCAATTCCTTCTACAAATTCTACAATCTGATCTTGTAAAATTCTCTCTTTAATCTTAATTAATCCCGCTTCAATTAAGGAAATTGCACCATTTTCTAGCTTTATAATCGCATAGCCACAATTCCTACTCCCCGGGTCAATTCCTAAAATATTCATCACTACCTTAAATGTAAAAATAACTTTGGGATTCTACTAAAGTTATTTGTTTTTATAGATTAAATAAAAAAATTTGCTAAAATTTCACAACTTATTCACATCATTTTCACACTCTGTGAATAACTTTGGAGAGTCCT
>NZ_CP063534.1 GCF_028751035.1 Helicobacter winghamensis ATCC BAA-430
ATGAAAGATCTTTTTCAAACTCTGGGTCTAAGTATAGAACAAATTATTAATGCCATTAGACAAACAGGAACAAGCGATAAGATTGCTGAACTTATGGTGTTGTTTTCTATCATTATCACCCTAGTCATTATGTATAAAGGCTATGAGGTGTTAATGGGGAAAAGTCAAAGTCCTATTAGAGAGCTTACTTGGGATATAGCAGGAAAGCTTTTAGTTATTACCTTTGCTTTAAATCTTGGAGGTTGGTTAGATTTAGTTATTGGTGCAATGGATGGAATTTATGAGTGGGCTGGTGGGGGAGCACAAATGTATCAAAATCTAGATGAAATGTTTGCAAACACAGCACAACTTACAAACATAATTTGGGCTAAATCAAGTGGTATTGGAGGTGCTATTTTAGCTATTGTAGCAATGCTACTTTGTTATATAGGATTTTGTATTGCTGTTATTCCAACACTCTCTATCTTAATTGTTACAACTTTTACACAAACCCTGCTTGTAATTTCTGCTCCTATAGTATTTTGGCTTTTAATCTTTAAAGCTACTAGAAATGTCTTTACACAATGGATAGGGCTTTTATTATCAAATACTCTTGTGCTTTTACTTGTTGGCTTGTTTTTAAAAACCTTTATGAATCAAATGTCATCTTGGATTAACTATTTTTCACAGGCAACCTACGCAGGAGACGATGTATTAGGAACAAGCATTTTCTATGTCATTGCTTCTTTGATACTAGTTATTATGATTTTTTCTGCAAAAATCTTTGCCGAAAAAGTTGCAAATGTATCAATGGAAGGTGCTATGGGTGCAGCGATGAGTTCTGTTTTAAGTCCTGCTGGTCAATTAGCTATGAAACCTGCAGGTAAAGCTGCTGGAATGGCTATGAATTATGGCAAAGCTGGTGGAAAATTAGCAACTAAAGGTGCTTTGGCTGTGGGTAAGGGTTTAGGTAAGGGTGGTTATAGTTTAGCTAAAAAAATGTATGAAAGGGCTAGAAATGAAGCGTAAATTTCAATTTGTTTTTATTTTGTTTTTTGGTGTTTTGATGTTGAGTGCTTGTAGTGCTAAACATCAGGGTAAATATGATGATTTTTTCAGCGATAAAAAAGGTTGGATACCTGTTAATTCGCAAAATCAAGACTTAAATAAAGGTAATGCAAATGAAAAATGATTTTAATACAGCATTAGATTACGAAGCAAGTTTTAGATATTTGATAGAGCAAAGCAATAAAAGAGCGTGGCTTATCTCTTTTGTTGCAATCTTTATAGCCTCTCTTTCTCTTATTGCTGTTGTGTTATTAACACCTTTAAAAACCATAGAGCCTTATGTAATAAGAGTAGATAACACCACAGGTATGGTAGATATTTTAACTCTGCTTGATGAAAAAGAAATCACGCAAAATGAAGCATTGGATAAATACTTTATCTCTCAATACATTAAAGCTAGAGAGGGTTATTATTACGAGCTTTTAAACCAAGATTATTTGCTCACTCAATTAATGAGTTCAGAAAATGTTGCAAATGAGTATAGGGCTTTGTATGAGGGAGATAATGCAAGAGACCAAGTTTTAAAAAACTCTAATGAAGTAAGCGTGCAAATTTTAAGTGTTGTTTTAGGAGAAAGCAACGGAGTTAAAACTTCAACAATAAGAGCAAACATTACCACAAAAAATCTATCCAGTAGAGGGACATCACAAGCTACAAAAGTCATCACCTTAAGTTATGACTACACGCTAGGAAAAGCTAGTGAAGAAAATAGATTATTAAATCCACTAGGATTTAAAGTTTTAACATACAGAATTGATAATGAGGTAGAAAAATGAAAAAGATAATTTTAGCAAGTTTATTATTAGGTAATTTCGTTTGGGCTTTGAATGTCCCAAAAACTTCTACATTTGATAAAAGAATCGCTTATGCAGTCTATAATGCCGATGATGTTTTTCAAATTAATTCTAAAAATGGCTATGTAAGTGTTTTGGAATTTGGTATTGATGAAAGAATTATCAATACTGCTACAGGATTTGCTGAAGGTTGGGACTTAACTCAAAAAGACAATTTATTATTTATCAAACCTAAAGCTTACAAAACGCAATTAGTTCATCAAGATGAAAATAACACAGCAGAACAACAAAGCTCACAAGAATTTGTTGTAGATCCTAATCCTTATGATTGGAAAACAAATCTAATTGTCATCACAAATTTAAATACCTATGTATTTGATTTAAAATTAGTCGCTAATAATAAAAATACAACTTATAAACTTAGCTTCTCCTATCCTCAAAAAGATTTACAAGCAACCAAAGAATTATTAGAAGCTGTGGAACAAGAAAATATACGCACGGATTTAGATAAAAATACCATTCCTAGAAATTGGGATTTTTATATGAAAGTCAATAAAGGCAGTGAGGATATAAGTCCAAATTTTGCGTATGATGATGGTGTTTTTACCTATTTAGGTTTTGATAATACTAAAACCTTTCCTGCTGTTTTTATGTATGAAAATGGCAAAGAAAGCATTTTAAACACTCATATTAAAAAAGACGGCAACTATGAAGTTTTAGTGATACAAAAAACCACAAAACAAATTTTATTAAGAAGTGGGGATAAGGTCGTAGGAATTTTTAATCGTGGATACGCAAAAAATCCTTTGAGAAAAACAAGAGAAACTTCTAATGAAAATATTCAAAGAGAAATTAATAAAAAATAAGGGGTAAATTATGCAAAATAAAGAGCAAGATAGCTTAGAAAATGACTTTGATAGCCACACAAGCGAATTGAGTGAGCAAAAAAATCATCTCAAAAAGATACAAGCTTATACAATCTTTGCTATTGGCGGTTTATTGCTCATCATTTTAATTGTTTATTTCTTAAAATCATTTTCATCAAATAATCAAAGTGTTGAAGAAACACCAAAGGAAGAAAATAAAGATTTAGCTCAAAGCGTTAAGGCTAAAGAATTTGTTCCACCTCCTCCACAAAAGACATTTGACGAGCTTATCGCTAACACACCACAACAAGAACAGCCTTTAATGCTTGAGCCAAAACCTCCAAAGCCTAGAATTGTAAAAGGTGCAGGAGTTACGGTCATTGCTTCAACTAATAGCGGAGGATTTGAGGGAGGCAATGCTGGCAATAACAGAGAGTTTGGAGAAAAACCAAATACCTTATTTGAATTTGGGCAAAATGGAGCTTTACAAAATTCTAATAATTTGCAAGGTGGAGGAGAATTTACAGGTGAAGTTTTCACTCCTACAATTGCTAAAGTGAGTGAGTTTGACCAAAATCTTCTTTTGTCTAAAGGAACTTATATTGGCTGTGCTTTAAAAACAAGGCTTGTTAGCTCTATTAAAGGAGGAATTGCTTGTATAGTATCTAATGATGTTTATTCTGCAAATGGCAACACACTTTTAATTGAAAAAGGTAGCACTATCACAGGAACATTTAATGCGGGTCAAATGGATGATGGTATGGATAGACTTTTTGTTATTTGGCAAGAAATTAGAACACCTAATAATATTATTATTCCTGTATATTCTGGAGCTACTGATGAGCTAGGTGCTAGTGGAATGCAAGGCTGGGTGGATCATCACTATTTAAAACGATTTGGTTCTGCCATTTTACTTTCAATGATTGATGATGGTATGGCAATACTAGCTGACCAATTAAGCAAAAACAATAAAAATGGCAATAACTACTACAATTATAGTGAGAATACAAGGGAAAATGTCGGTGAAATCGCTAACACTGCTTTAGAAAAAATGATTGATATTAAGCCTACTCTTTATAAAAATCACGGCGATTTAGTTGGCGTTTATGTCAATAGAGATATTGATTTTTCAAAGGTTTATAAACTTACAAGGAAAAAGAATGTCAATCACCTTAGATAAATACACAAATCAATACTTTGGAGAATTCTTAAAAGATGACTCCATTAATGAAATTTGTTACAACGGCGATGATAAAGTATGGCTACAAAATTCTAAAGGATTATGGGAAGCTATACCTAGTAAGCTTGACTTTGAAAAAGCTGGACATTTTGCAACTGCGGCTGCTGCTTTTAAAAAAGACAAAATAGATGTTTCTCGTCCTATTCTTAGTTGTATTTTAGTAGGTGGGGAGCGTATGCAAATCGTTATCCCACCTGCTACTAAAAGTGAACATATTTCAATCACCATTAGAAAACCTAGCAAAACTCGCTTTAAAATGCAAAATCATATTGAAAGCGGACTTTTTGAGGATTTAAATCCTAATGATACAAACACCATCAAGCCTAGCGATGCAGAACTCATTAAGCTTTATAAAGAAAAAGATTATCAAAGTTTCATCTCTAAGGCTGTAAGCTATGGTAAAAACATTATTATTGCTGGGGAAACAGGAAGTGGAAAAACTACTTTTATGAAAACGCTAATTGATTTTATTAGCCTTGATGATAGGATTATTACGATTGAAGATGTGGAAGAAATCAAATTTTACGAACATAAAAACTTCGTGCAATTATTTTATCCAAGTGAAGCAAAAAGCACGGATTTTTTAAATTCTGCAACGCTTTTAAAGTCCTGCTTAAGAATGAAACCTGATAGGATTTTATTAGCAGAGCTTAGAGGTGCTGAAACTTATGATTTTATCAATGTTTTAGCAAGTGGTCACGGAGGGAGTATCACAAGTTGCCACGCAGGAAGCCCTGAAGAAACATTTACACGACTTGCCTTAATGACTTTACAAAACCCACAAGGTCAATGTGTGCCTTTTGAAATTATCCAAAAAACACTGAAAGATTTGATTGATATTGTCGTTCATATCCACGCCCATCACGGAAAAAGGCGTATTAGTGGAATTTATTTTAAAGAGATAGAAAAAGAGGAAAGTAATGAATAAAGAAAAACGAGGCATTTATAATGTAAGTTTTAATGAAAAAAACTCAACTCCTATTAATGCAGAGCTTGAAGCTATTGAAAATGCCATTATAGATTATGTCGTGCATTATGTTAAGGGTTGGCACAATGAAAGAAGAGATAAGGGTAGAGGTGCAGAGCATATTAGACTTCACTTAGAAAAAGGTAGTGAGGGAGAAATTAGCTTAGAAGAATTATTAAATCTTGGCAACTCCATAAGAGAATATTTAAAAATATTTAAAGAACCCTATAAAGATAGTAACGATGCTAGAGTTTATGAATGGGAAAATAATGAAAGTGTGCGTTTTAGAATTGTAACGGACACAAATTATAAACTAATCAAAGGGGAGGGTCACTCGAATACGCCACTATCCCCCTCTGATGAGATAATTATAACCTTTTACTCTGATAGAAATCTTAATAAACAAATGGAATTTAAAAATCCTAAAGTAGCAAAATACTATGCAAATCAAACAAAAAATTTTAAATCAAAATTAACAGAATTTAACACCAAAAATAATGCAAACAAAACTATCAAAAATAAAGACTTGGAGAAATAAATGCAAAACAATAAAAGCCTTCAAATTATTTTTCTTATTCTAGTAGGTTTCATTTTTACCTATTTACTAACTCCTATTGTTTTCTTTGTTTTGAACAAAGTAAAAATAATGAAAGCGATTGAAATCTATAACATTAACTTCACTTTACAGGCAGTCGCTAATCATTATCCAAAAATATGGCTTTCTTTGGGTATCACTTTCGCATTTTGCTTGTTTGCTTTGACTCTTTTGGTGTTTTCCTTAAAAACCAAAAAATCTCAATTTGGCGAAGCTAGATTTGCTAATTTTAATGAAATTAAAAAAATGAATTTATTTGGGGATAAGGGCATTATTATTGGAAAATATAAAGGAAGATTATTAAGATTTGGCGGTCAGCAATTTGTTGCTTTAGGAGCTCCTACAAGAAGTGGTAAGGGTGTGGGTATTGTAATACCAAATTTATTAGAATGGCAAGAAAGTGCTGTGGTGCAAGATATTAAGCAAGAATGCTTTGATTACACTAGCAAATATAGAAAAGAAATCTTAGGACAAGAAGTTTATCTTTTTAATCCATTTTCAAGACAAACACATCGCTACAATCCTTTAACCTACATTGATATGAATGATAAAGAGCATTGCGATAGTCAATTAATGGATTTAGGCAATATCCTTTATCCGCTTGATGGGGATTCTACTTCAAAATTTTTCAATGGATTGGCTCAAAATCTATTCATAGGACTTTGTTATTTATGGCGTGATTTGCAACTTAGTAACAATGGAAAAGATTTTCAAAAAGCTTTTAATGTTGATGTGGGAGAATTTAATTTTTACAATATCTTGCAACTCTCAAAAGGTTTAACTCTTAAAAATGAGGAAAATAATATTAGAGGTTTTGATGATACATACAATTTTTTAGTCTATTGTGAAATTTTAGATGAAGCTACCATAAGACGCTTAGAAACTTATTTTAATATCAGCTCAGACGCAACTAAATCGGGCGTAATGAGTTCTTTTAATGCTCCTCTTGTGCCATTTGAAAGTGAAACTCTAAGATTAAGCACAGAAACAAGTGATTTTGATTTAAGAGATTTACGCAAAAAGAAAATGACAATTTATATAGGAATTACGCCTGATCAATTAGCAAATGCTGGATTTATTTTAAATATATTTTGGTCGCAACTTATTCTACTAAATACTAAAGAATTACCACAAAGCAATAAAGAATTAAAATACACCTGCTTAATGGTTATGGACGAATTTACTGCACCTGGTAGAATTCCTATCTATCAATCTGCTGTAAGCTTTATGGCTGGATATTGGCTACGCTCTTTAATGATTTATCAATCTAACTCGCAACTTGAAACGCAACAGCCTTTAGGTTATGGAAAAGAAGGAGCTAAAACACTTTTAACAAATCACGCTTGTCAAATTTTTTATGCACCAAGAGAGCAAGAAGACGCAGAGGCTATTTCTAGGATTTTAGGAAATACCACTTTTAAAACAAGCTCAAGAAGTATTAATACAAGTGGTAATGGTGGTGGCTCAAGAAGTATTAGTGAAGCAAGTAGAGCTTTAATGTTACCGCAAGAGCTAAGAGAAATGGCTTTTGAAAACGAGTTGATTACTATTGATAGTGGCAAACCTATCTTATGCAATAAAGCATTTTATTATTCAGATTCTTATTTTATGGATAAATTTAAAGCTGTTTCAAAAAGCTTATCAACAATAAGAAAAATTCCAACAAGAGAACAATTAGAAAATGCAATCTTAAAAGGAGAATGCAAAATAAAAATTCAAATCATAGGAGAAAACAATGAAAAAAATGTCGCTTAGTTTAGCTGTAATTGCTTCATTAGTAGTTGGGTGTTCTGCCCCACAACCAAAAAAATTAGATAATGGTTCTATTTTAACTATTAACACTTCCATTTTGGAAAAACAATATAACTTTGTTCCAAAAGATAGCTTTTTAAGCTCACAAAATTGGACTTATCAAATCATCGCTGAAAAGAAATCAGAAAAAGATGACTTTATCAAAAATGAGCTTATAACGAAAACTTTTTTATTAGCTCACAATGCTAGTAGAATGATTTTAGTCGGTAGAGAAGATTTGATACAAGCCTACAAGGAATATTTTATCAAAAATCAAGTCATTATCCCTATTGAATTACAGCCTATCAATCCTTATGAAGAGGATTACAACAAGGTTAGTATTTTATTTTTTAACAAAATTAAAGGAGAGTAAAAAATGAAAAAAGTTCTTTTATCTATTTTAGCTTTTGGTGTTGTATCCTCTAATGCAATAGAATTAGAAATGCTAACAGGAGATACTAGATTAGCGTGCGAGGCAATGCTTTGTCTAGCAAGTCCTACTCAACCAGCAGAATGTAGTGCCTCTTTAGCAAGATATTTTAGCATACATTTTAAAAAGCCGTGGAAAACTATTAATGCTAGAAAAGCTTTTTTAAATCTTTGCCCCATAGGAGATGCAGATAGTGAAATGCTTAAATATAAAAACGAAATTTTAGCGAACCTAGATGGAGCTTGTAGCGTAGAAGCGTTGAATCAGCGTATCGAAAAAACCTTATTGAGAGTTGAACAATTTTGCGAGAGTAGTGGAGCTGGAGATGGCACTTCGTGTAAAAATGTAAATATTTATGGCTTTAGAATCAATCCACAATTAACAAATTCTTGCAGATTGCTATCTTCATCAAAATATACAGATTATCACTTAAAATACACTTGCAACAATAAATTTTACGAACAAGAAGAATGGCAAAGAGGCTATGAATTAAAGGAAATCTCGCAAGAAATTTACAATGCCTTACCTGTATCGCAAAGAGAGCAAGGAGAAAAATTAACAGAAATTAGCAGATATGAATTTATAAAATTGCCTCAAAATCAAAGAAAACAAATTGGGTTTAAATATTACAAAATTAATATTGCTTATTATCAAAAAATGGCTATCAAAAAAGAATGTTGGGTTAATGAGAAATAATGATGAACGAGATTAATTCTAACGAAAATCTTTTTGAAATTGTCAATAATGAGCAAGAAATATCTGCGACTAATTACAATGAGTTATTACAAAAATTTGCCAATATTATGAAAGAAATTAATGCCAAAATTCATATTGGCAAACAAAACTCGCAAAGCAATACGGAAGATGGCATTTTTAAAGATTTAGAAAATAATTATATAGAGCTAAATAATACGCATTTGGCTCTTGTTTCTTATTTTACAAATCCTCCAAACGATGAGGAAAAAGAACTCATCAGCAAAACAGCCTCCATAAGAAAGACTATGGAAGATTTTGCAAAATTTGCTAATGAAATTCAAAAAATATCATTAGATGAAAAATTAGAAAAATATAATGAACAGATTAATCAATTTTGCGAGATAGTGGAATATAAACTTTCTCATAATGCACAAAACTACAATGACTTTCTTGATAGCTTTATCAAAGATGGCAAAGATAAGCTTAATATTTTCTCGCAAATATTTACAAAAATGATAAAGAATACAAAATCATTTCTTATATTTTTTAGCTTTACAACAATTGGACTTGGTATAACGCTTGGTATTCTGCTATTTCTTATTTATACAAAAAATACAGAACTTGAAAATTTACAAAAAAGAGTAAGCGTAATCACTCAAGGCTTGGCAACAATCTCCGTTAATGAAGACGATAAAAGCCTCACCTTGAGCTTTGCAAAAAAACAAAAAACTATTCTTACGGAAAATAAAAATAGTATTCAAATCACACTACAAGGAGGTGAATGAACGGAGGAATTATATATAAAAATTGCAAAAAACAAAAAACAAAAAATTTTTAAGGAGATAAAAATGGCATTTGGAAGATTAGTTAATGATAAGATTGTTATTGATACAAACAATGCTTTAAACTACAAAAACAAGGAGGGTGATATTCAGCAAAGAAAAGTGGATACTGCTTTGATTGATGTGATTAAAGAAGCAGGACAAGTTGCGGCAATGGAACACGGTGCTGTGCTTTTTTCTGCAAAGATTAATAATGAGTGGAAAAACTATTTTGTTAATAGAGATGAAAAAACTCATAATATCGTCTTAAAACCTACTAATTCACAAAATAGAGATGATTTTATCTACATCAACTCTAATGTCAATGAGCAAGGTTATTTTTACTACACCATTAATCAAAAGAGAGAATCCGCAAAAGAATTAATTGAGGGAGTTGGGATTACAGAACACCAAAATCAAGATGGATCTAAAAGTCATTATCTGGAAACTAATGTGAGACTCTACAACGAGGAGCTAAAAAGCGAACTCAAAGAAAAAGGCAAAGAATTTGTAGCTGTAATTTCAAATGCAGGTTTTGAAGTTGTTAATGAAGCTGAAATGAAAGCACAAAAACAAAAGCAACAAATGCAGCAAACCCAAGAGATTAAAGAGCCTGAAAAAAAGCAAGATAAAGGCTTAGAAAGATGATATACACACCCTTATGGGTGTGTATTTATAATAATTATTGTAATATAAAATATATTTATAATTAATAATATATAACATAAATAACTATTATATTCTAATAATTATTTATGTTATCCAGTAATAAAGAAAGGTAAAAAATGAGATTATTTATAGCAGAAAAACCTGAACTTGGTAGAGCCATTGCGGAAGGACTAGAAGGAAGTTATAAAAGTGGCGAAGGCTACATACAAAAAGGAAATGACATTATTACTTGGGCTTTTGGGCATATTTTAGAACTTGCTAAACCTGAAGAATATGATGAAAAATATAAGCTGTGGAAACTTGAGGATTTGCCACTACCCATTAAAGAATTTAAATATTTACCTAAGAAAGATAGCAGAAAACAGCTCAAAATCATCTGCGATTTAATCCATAGCGACAAAATTACTTCTATTGTAAATTGTGGGGATGCAGATGATGAGGGACAAATCTTAGTCGATGAAATTATTCAGTATTCTAAAAGCTCCAAACCTGTCTTTAGAGTTTTAATTAATGACTTAACTCCAAAAGCAGTCAAAGAAGAAATAGCAAAAATTAAATCTAATACAGATTTTAAAGGTATGAGCGAAAGAGGCTTTGCAAGAAGTCAAGCTGATTGGATAGTAGGAATTAATCTTACAAGGGCTTACACCATCATTGCTAGACAAAATAATTTTGAGGGCATCTTAAGTGTAGGAAGAGTGCAAACTCCTATTTTAGGACTTGTAGTTGCTAGAGATAAAGAATTTGAAAGCTTTAAAAGCATCGATTATTATTCCTTACTTGGAAATTTTGAAATTAACAATCATACAATTCAAGCACGATTAAAGACAGAAGAAAAAATTACAGATGAAAATCTAGCTAAAGAAATTAAAAATATGTGCGAAAATCAAAATGCAAAAATAAATGTAAAGATAGAAAATAAAAAAGAATATCCGCCACTACCCTATAATTTACTTATTTTACAGGCAGAGTGTGCAAAATTTTTTGGATTTAGTCCCGATAAAACCCTACAAATCACACAATCCTTAAGAGAAAAACATAAAGCAATTACTTACAATAGGTCAGATTGTCAGTATCTTCCTGAAACAATCTTTGAAGAAGCTCCACAAATTTTAAATTCCATAAAAACAAATTTAAATAATGATGAGATTGAAGCTCTCATCGCTGGTAGTGATACAAAAATAAAAAGCAAAGCTTTTAATGATGAGAACATTTCAGCACATTATGGAATCATTCCTACTCAAAACAAGATTTCATCACAATTAAGCAAAGATGAATCAGTCGTTTATGATTTAATTTCTAAAAGATTTATCATTCAATTTTTTCAGCCTAGAGAATATCAAACCACCACAATTAATTTAGAAATCAATCAAAAAATTTTTACCGCAACACAAAGCAAAACAACAAAAAGCGGTTTTAGAAGTCTATGGAAAAATATTGATACCGATAAAGAAGAGGAGCTTGATAGTGATAAAAACGAATATGATTTATCTAGCTTAAAAGATAATGATAATGCAAAATGTGCTTTGGTGCAGATTGAAAAGAAGCAAACAAAACCTCGCCCTTATTACACTATGACAACATTACTTAAAGATTTAAATAGTGTCGCAAAATATGTAAGCGATGAAAAAATTAAAAAATTACTGATGGAAAAAGATAAAGACAAAAAAGGAGAAAGCGGAGGTATAGGCACACCTGCTACAAGGTCAAATCACATAAAAACCCTTATTGAAAGAGAATATATAGAGGTAAGCAAAGATAAAAAGCAAGTTGTTAAATCTACGCAAAAAGGTAGGGATTTAATCGCACTTTCTCCAAAAGCTCTTACTACACCTGATATGACAGCTTTATGGTTTGAACAACAAAAAATGATAGAGGCACAAGAGCTTACAAGAGGGCAATTTTTAGAGGAAGTAACAAAAGAAGTCATCGGTGAAATTCAAAGAATTAGCAATAACAAAAATTTTAAAATCTTAGAAGATAAAAATCAGCAAAAAATTCAATGTCCGCAATGCGATAAAGGCTATCTAATAAAACGCAAGGGAAAATATGGAGATTTTTGGGGGTGTAGTGAATACAAGGAGGGTTGTAAGGCTATATATCCTGATAATAAAGGCAAACCAAATTTTGAAACAAAACAAAACAATAGCGACACTACATATAAATGTCCGCAATGTGATAAAGGATTCTTGCAGAGAATGAAAAGTAAAAATGGTAAAAGCTGGTGGTGGGGCTGTAATGAATTTAAACAAGGCTGTAAGGCTATGTATTATGATGATAATGGAAAACCTAAAATATAATTTATTATAAATATATTTTATTATATAATATTTACTAATATATATTAATATTATACGAAAATTATTTAATCACAACAAGGATAAACAATGACAAAGCACGAAGATAAATATTATGAAAACATTAACTATAAGATCTGCATAGCAATGCTTGTTTTTATAATTTTTCTTTTTTGTTGCGGACTTTATTATTTAGACGAACAACCTGTTGCAATTTTGCTTCTTTGTATATTGCCTGTGAGTTGTTATATCTATATTGAACTGCTATTTGGTAGATATAGACTTAAATTAAAAAAGCAAAATAAAGATACAAAATACATAGAGCGATTTGCCATAATTGGTAGTGTTGCACTTGTATTTTGTATGTATATCTCAATAATAATTGCTATGGCAAAAAACTGAAAGGAGAAAAATGAAGTTAAAAGACTTTGATTTTACCCCCTCTCTTTTTAAAGATTATTGCGTATTTAATAAAGAGATGTTAAAAGATGAGTATTTAAAAGCTTTTCTTAATAGCATTGATGATGAAAGATATTGTATCTTTTTAAAAAAAGATGATTTTATTAATAGTTTTCATCAATCTTTAACACTGCTCATAAGCTCTTTAGAGCTTGTAGGATTTTTAGAAAAAGTTTTAAAAACAAATCTGCATTTAAATTATAATCTTAGTTTTTATGAGTTTGAAAGCAAAAGGCTAACTAGAAAAACTTATTTTTACACTTTAAAATATAATCCAAGCACAAGAGATATTTTCTTCTATAAGCAAATTATAGATTTGCAAAGAACAAAAGATAAAAAAGCTTTTGAATTTAAAAGAATATGGCATAAACAAGCTTATATTTTAAAAGAGAATAAGATAATTATCTCTAAAAATAAAACAAATTTTATGAATTTTATGATAAGCAAATACGCAAGCACTCTTTTAAGTAATCCTCTTTTAAAAGAATTCCTCCTAAGTCAAATCAAAACACCCATTATCAAAGATATTAAATGCTTAGATGATGAAAGTTTAAATTATTTAAAAATTGATTTTGCACTTTTAAATGAAGTGCATAATATCCAAGAGCTTATGGAAAAGCTTTTTAAAAAAGAATTTGCATTTAATCTTAATAAGCTAGATATATTTGTGGCTTTATCTTTTATCCTTGCTTTAAATTTTATCCCAGCAAAGGAGCATAATAAGCTTTATCAATTTCTCATCAATAAGCATTTAACTAGCTATGAAAGAATAAAAAAATACATCAAAGAAACTTTTGAAAACAACGAAGCTTGGAAAAGCTCACAAAAAGATTTAATGCTATTAAGAGGACAAGCACCACTTGCTCTAATCTCTCATCAAAGAAAAAAATATCAAGGTCTTAATCTTTTAAAACTTTTTCTTGTGGATAAATTTGCTATATCCTTAACTCAAGGCACTATACAGCTCATAGAAGATTACACCAAACTTGTTTATTTGACAAAAGAGCTTATTAATCTTAATATCAAATCCTTAAAGCGTATGCAAAAAGAACACGACAGATTAGTTTCAATTTTAAATATAAAGCAAATCCCAAAGAGTAAAAAACTAAAGATTGATACTTCTTTTTTAGATTTAAAATTGCCAAAGAATTTTAAACTTTTGAAAAATGAAAAAGAATTGTATCTACAAGGCTTAGAGCATAAAAACTGCGTTTATACAAGAAAGCATAGAATTAATCAGGGATTAAGTGCCATTTATAATCTAAATCTAAAAGAAATAGACTACACACTAGAGCTAATTAAAAATAGAAAAAATCAATTTAGCATTTATGAGCTAAAAGAAAGGTTTAATCAAACCCCACCCAAAGAAGTTAGCCTTTATGTTAAAAACATTTTAAAAGAGCTTAATAATAAGGCTTTATCTCAAAACTTAGAGACTTAAAACTCAATAAATTGGGAGTAAAAATGAACAAACAAGAAAAAGCAAAAGAGCGTAAAAGAAAGATGAAAATCAAAACAGGGCTTAAGATTAGAAAGATGAAAGAAAAGCCTTTAAAAATACCTATAATATAAAGATAAGCAAAATCTACTTTTAGCATACATATCTTTAAATAATTATTAGTATATTTTATAATATATTAATAAATAATAGTATATAATGTTATACAAATAAATTTAAAGGTTAAATGATGATTATATCTATCATAAATAAGAAAGGCGGGGTCGGCAAAACCCCTTTTGCTTTTTCTATTGCTAAAGATTTAGGATATTTTTTACAAAGCAATGATAATTCTATTATTGAAAAAATTTATCCTGAGAAAGCAAAAATTCTACCAACGCCAAAAAAAATAGATAATTGCGTTTATGATTTTGGCGGTTTTGTGGAAAAAGGTGTATTGAGTATTGTCAAAGAGAGCAATGTTGTTATTATTCCTTGCACAAGCAATTATAATTCTTTACTTAGAACACTAGAAACTTTAAATGAAATAGGTAATGATGATAGAGTTTGTATCTTAGTTACAGATTACAGGGACGAAAAAGAAAAAAAACAAATTTGTGAAACTCTTGAAAGTAATTTTACAGATTTAAATCTTTTCTTTTTCAAATTTTCAAAAATCATTGAAAATTCTATGAGTAGTGGAGCTTCTTTTACTGAACTCTACAATGAAAATAATCTTTCAAGGTTAAGCTATACAAATTTCTTTAATGAATACCAAAGACTTCTACATTTTATTAAAAAGGAAAAAGCATAATGGAAAAAAAGCCTTTTACAATTGATGAAGCTTTAAAATCTGAAACAAGCTCTCAAAAAACTTACAAAAAAGCAGAGAAAAAATCATCTGGTAGAAAAACAATTGATAAAGAATTAAGAAGAGAACATATGGTCGTTTGCAGACTCAATCAAAAAGAATATGAAACGCTAAAGAAATTGATGGAGTTAGAATTTAATACTGAATCAAGCACCTACATAAGAAAACTAATCTTAAAGGAGGCTAAGGCTTTAAATATTAATGAATAATGCTAAAATATCCTTGCAAAAAAACAAAAATTACAAGGATAAACTATGCGGAAAACAAAAAGACAAATTGAAGATGAAAAGTATTATGGTGGCAAAAGCCTATTTGATTTTATAGAATTAGAATTTTCACAAGGAGAAGAAAATGAGCAACAGAATGGAGAATTATCCCAACATAGAGAAACTGCAAATGGCGTTGAACGAATTAGCGTTTCATCAAGTTCATCAAGCTTGGATAGACAAGAAAATTCCACAATACAGCTTGATAATACTAGAGAGATGGGCGGAACTTTATCCAAACACCATCAAGAATCTAGGAATGTCAGAACTAATGACACTAGCATTACCACAAGCACAAATGGAACTACAAATTTTAGAGAGCAAGGAAGCGGAGGAAATGAGAGAGCAGGGACTAACGGATATGGAGATACTAACCCAAACTCAAATCAATCTCAATCAATTCATAGCGATAGAACCACAGATTTATTCTCCTTTGTTTCAAGAAATGATGATGAGAGACAAGGAGCAAATGCAAGAAGAAACAATCAACAATCAGTATTGGAATCTACAACAAGAGATGATGACTTTGAAAGAAGAAATTTCAAATCTGGGCAAAAACTAGATTTTACAGCCGATGATGAAATCTATCTTGGCTCTTTGAAAGATAGATTTCAAAAAAATATCCACGCCATTAAACTTTTAAAAACCATAGAGCAAGAAAATCGCTACGCCACTAAACAAGAGCAAGAAATTCTCAATAGATTTTCAGGTTGGGGTGGAATTCCACAAGCTTTTGACCACCAAAATAAAGAATGGGAAAAAGAGTTTAAAGAACTTATCTCTACACTAGATTACACAGAATACGAAAACGCAAAACTATCTACCTTAGACGCTTTTTATACTCCAAAAATTGTCATTGATACAATTTATCAAGGACTTAATCATTTGGGCTTTAATAATGATAAACACACGAAAGAAATCTTTGAGCCAAGTGCAGGAATAGGCTCGTTTTTATCTTATGCTAAAAATTACAGCAATAATTATCACTTTACTTGCATTGAGCTTGATAGCATAAGCTCAAATATTCTAAAATCTTTACACCCTAATCAAACAATTTATAATAAAGCCTTTGAACATCACTTGTTTGATAAGCCTTATGATGCTTTTATAGGCAATCCACCCTTTGGTCAAAAAAAGGTTCTAGACCCAAATGATACAACACTTAATAAATCAAGTGTGCATAATTATTTCATTGGCAACGCCATTAAAAATTTGAAAGAAGATGGAATTGCTGCCTTTGTAGTGTCAAGTTATTTTTTAGATTCTAAAAATAACACTATAAGAGATTATATCGCGGAACAAGCAACATTCTTAGGTGCTGTAAGATTACCAAACAATGCTTTTAAAAAAAGAGCCAACACTGAAGTTACCACAGATATTATCTTTTTTAAGAAAGGCAAAGATTTAAATATTGACAATAAATGGCTAGAGAGCGTGGAATATTATGAGGATCGTTTTGATGAGGCGGAAAAGAGAGGTTTAAATCATAATATTTTCAGCTATTTTAGAATTAATGAATATTTTAAAAATAATCCTCAAAATATCTTAGGAAAAATGGATATTAAAAGCTCTCAATATGGTCATGATTTAGAATGCTTAGATGATGGTAGGGATTTAAAAATTGCTTTGGAAAATTTTGTCAAAACTTTACCTAAGGATATTTATCAATACCAAGAAACAAAAATTACATTGTCCTATTACAGAATTAACAAAGAATCGCCTGAATATCAAAAATATAGCCAAATTATAAGCAAATTAAAAGATGGAAATTATTTTGAGTATGGTGGCGAAATTTATATGAAAGTTAGAAGTGATGACGAGTTGGTTTTTTCAAAACCAGCCCTAAACGAACACGATAAAAGAAGAATTAAAAAACTCATCGCCATTAGAAATCAATTTAACACTCTCATTGAGTATGAAAAAAATGAAGCTAATGATGTTTTGGTAGAAAATCAAAGAAAGCAACTTAATAAACTTTATGATGATTTTGTTACCAAAGAGGGATATTTAAATAGAGAAGCAAACAAAAAAGCCTTCAAAGAAGATGTAGAAGCGAATAAAATTTTAGCTTTGGAGAAAAATTATAATGCGGGTATTTCTAAAAATGTCGCATTAAAAGAAGGCATTGAACCTATATTGCCAAGTGCCACAAAGGCTGATATTTTTTTCAAAAGAACCATCAACGCACAAAAAGAAATTAAAATCTCAACTCCACAAGAAGCACTTATTGCTTGCATTAATGAGTATGGAAGAATTGATTTAAATTTCCTAGAAGCCAACTTGGAACAACCGCTAGATGAAACACTTAATACTTTAGAACAAAATAGATTAATCTTTAAAGACCACCTTAATCCCTCTCGCTTTATCTTAGCCGAAAAGTATCTTTCTGGAAATGTTAAAGCAAAATACAAAGAGGTAAAGAAGCTTATAGAAGATGGCTTTAATGAATTTGCTAATAATTTAGAAAGCTTAGAACAAGTTTTACCCAAAGACTTGAAAGCAGTTGATATTTCACTAAGCTTAGGGACAACTTGGATACCTATAAAATACTACAAACAATTTATAGAAGAAACTCTGCAAATTGATTCTAGAGACTATGATTTATTCTTATTAGAAAAAACAGGTGAGTGGAATCTTAAAGGTCTTGGACATTCCTTAAGTCCCTATGTTCGCTCACAATATGGCACAGAAAGAATAGGCTGTTTTGATTTATTTGAACACGCTTTATTGAGAAAGCCTATTCGCATTTATGATAAAAAACAAGATGAAACAGGCAGAGAATATAGGGAATTAAATCCAAAAGAAACTGCAATTGCTAATTCTAAATTAGAAAACTTAAAAAATGAGTTTGCAGAATGGATTTATAAGGATTATGATAGACGCACAGATTTAGAAAATATCTATAATGAAAAATTTAACACAAATAAAGAACCACAATATAATGGAGAAAATTTAGAACTTCCCAATTTCAATGCTAACATTAAGCTCAAAAAACACCAAAAAAATGCAATATATAGGGCAATTCAAGAAAGTAACATTATTTTTGACCATCAAGTTGGTGCTGGAAAAACTTTAGTCGCAATTTGCTCTGTAATGGAGCAAAAGAGAATGGGGCTTTTAAATAAACCCTTAATCGTTGTGCCAAATCACTTAGCTAGACAATGGAATGATGAGTTTTACCACGCTTATACAAATGCTAATATTCTAGTCGCTACAAATGATGATTTAAAAAAGGATAATAGAGAAAGATTTTTCTCAAAAATAGCTACAAATAACTATGATGCTGTTATTATGACTCACTCGCAATTTAAATTAATCCCTGCTCCTTATGATATTATTAAAAGACAATACGAGAAAGATATTAGCATTTTGGAAGAAACCTTAAAAAGAAAGCAAGATGATGAAAATGTTATGCGATATTCCGTCAAAGATTTAGAAAAACGCATTGAGAATTTTAAGGTGAAATTGAAAGATTTGCAAACAGCACATAAAAAATCCAAAGCGATAGATTTTTCGGAACTAGGTATCGATGCTTTAATTATTGATGAAGCACACGAATTTAAAAATCTACTCATCACAACTTCAATGGGAGATATAAGCGGTCTTGGAAATTTAAAAGGCTCGCAAAAAGCATACGACCTTTATTGTAAAACACAATATATTCACGAACAAAATAAAAAGCTCTATTTTCTAACAGGCACACCGATAAGTAATTCAATTACAGAACTCTTCACTTTACAAAGATACATACAGCCTAATACATTAAATGAAAAAGGAATAGAAAGTTTTGATTCTTGGGCTTCTACTTTTGGAGAAGTTACAAATGCTTGGGAACTTGATAGCTCTGGAATTAATTATAAAATCGTTGCGAGATTTAACAAATTTAAAAATGTCCCTGAACTTTCTACGATGTATAAAAGCGTGGCTGATATTGTAACAAATAATGATATTATGAAATATCAAAAAGACTTCGTGCCAAAACTTTACAATGATAAGCCTATTAATATCGTTGCTCCTAGAAGTGAAGCAATAGCAGAATTTATAGGTATTCAAGATGAAAATGGAAGGTGGAACGAAGGCTCTATCGTATGGAGAATGGAACATCAACAAGATGATATTGCTAGAAATAATCTTCTTGCTTGCACCACAGACGCTAGAAAGGCTGGACTTGATTTTAGGCTCATTAATCCTTATTATGATGATTATGCAGATTCTAAAATCAATAAACTAATTGAAAATGTTTATGGTGAGTATAATGCGTGGAATGACGACAGGGGAACGCAATTAATTTTTTGCGATTTATCTACACCAAAACAACATTCACAAAAAGTTGCTTTAATAGGTAACAATTTATCTCCAAAACCAAACAAAGAAGATGAATTTGTCAATATCAATGAAACAATGGAGCAAAGTGAAGAAGAAAATCATAAAAGCCTTGATGAACTCTTAGCAGAACAATCAAAATTTGATGTTTATACTGATATTTTAAAAAAACTTGTTGCCAAAGGCATTCCACAAAATGAAATCCGCTTTATCCACGACGCAAAAACGGATTTGCAAAAAAGCCAACTTTTTGCAGATATGAATACAGGAAAAGCTAGAATTTTAATTGGCTCAACTCAAAAAATGGGTGCTGGAACAAATGTGCAAAAAAGAATTGTAGCTTTACATCATTTAGATTGTCCGTGGCGTCCTAGCGATTTAGAGCAAAGAAGTGGTAGAGTTATAAGGCAAGGCAATGAGCTTTTTATGAGAGACCCACAAAATTTTAGAGTTAAAGAATTTAGATACGCAACTGAAAGAACTTATGACGCTAGAATGTGGCAAGTTATTGAAAGCAAAGCAAGATCCATAGAGCAATTTAGAAAAGCTGGTGTTGATGTAAGAACCTTAGAGGATATTACAAGCGGAGCGGCAGATGCGGCAGAAATGAAAGCAGAAGCCACAGGAAATCCACTCATCTTATTGCAGGTGCAATTAACCAGTGATTTAAGACAAGAAGAAATGCTTTATAGTGGCTATAAAAGGCAAATTCACAATAATGAAGAAAGTCTTAAAGTCAATCTTTCAAAAATTGAATTCTTACAAAAAGATATTATTAAAATGGAAACCTTAAATGCAATCATTAAAGAAAATAATAATGAGCATTTTCAAGGAAAATACTATATCAATGATGATGAAAATATTTCCGCAAAAGACTTCATCGTCCTTAAAGATGATACTAGCGATTTAAACAAAGCTAGACAAGCGGAGCTGACAAAAAACTTTGAAAATACCATTCAAATGATAGCAAATAACTATCAAAAAGAATATAAAGTTTTAGAATACAAAGGATTGATTATTAGCGGAGAAAAAACAGATTTAAACACCTTAAGTTTTTATGTTTCAACTCCTGATGGTCAAACTATAATGGAGCCTGAAAATATGGTTTATAAAAGAGATGACAAAACTTTTTTTACATTAGAAAATTATGTGAATTTCGGCGGTTTTATGAAAAGGTTAAATAATTTTTATAACGATTTAGAAAAATTTAGCCAATTTAATAAAAGCAAGATAGAAAGTCTTAAAAAAGAAATTGCAGAGCTAGAAAATATTACAGGAGACAACACTCCTATTTATAAGAGAAAAGACTATTTGGAGGCATTAAGAGAAGATAATCGCATTGTCATAGAAGAAATAGAAAAAATGAGTAAGCAAAAGGGTTATAAAAGTGATTTCGTGCCAAAATCTGCAAAGATTTTAGAGGATTTAAATAGGCACAATAAGATTATGAAAGACAGAGAATTGCTTATCTAAACCAACTAAAGCTCTCATTAATATTTTTATGATATAATTCCGCCATCATTAGCACATAGAGGGGTCTTTTTAGCATCATATTTTTAAATTGACGACTCTTTGTGCTTCCAATTTAGTAAATTAGGACTACACAACAATGAATTCAAACAATCCAAATATGGAATTTTCAATTATTCAGCCTAAAAAGACTGCAGTTCTTGTAGATCTCTCTTTTTTTCTTGAAAGATATAATACTCACAAGAGTATTAAAACAATGGAGGCTAAAGAATTGGCTAAGAGATTAAAAGATTATGTGTGGGAAACCCTTAGAAGAAATGAAGATTATTTATATAGAGTTTATATTTACGATTGCGAACCGTTAGATAAAAATGTTCCTATGCCACCCATAGAAAAAACCGATAAATCTAAAAACTTAAGCAAAACTACAACATACAAATTTAGAAGCGAACTTTTAAATCACCTAAGAAAACAACCTTATTTTGCTGTAAGATTAGGTGAAATCGATGAAAATTCGTTTCAATGGAAATTTAGAGATTATGATAAATTTAGAAAAATTCTACGCAAAGAAATAGATATTGGTGAGCTTACAAACGAAGATTTTGTTTTAGATATTAAACAAAAGGGTGTAGATATGAAAATAGGACTTGATATTGCAACTTTAGCAAATAAACATCAAGCCGAAAAAATAATTTTAATCACAGCAGATAGTGATTTTATCCCTGCTGTTAAGCACGCCAGAAAAGAAGGAATTATTGTTCAATTAGATCCAATGAGAGTTCCAGAAACTCAAATTAAAAAAGGTTTGTTGGAGCATATTGACATCCTTTCGTCTGTTTTTATTAATAAAAATAAAAATGGCGATTAATTTTTGCTTTTATTTTATTAAACAAACAATTAAGAAAATTAATGCTATACAAAAGCAAAGTATAAATTTATAAATTATCCATCTCTTGTAATCTCATTATTCCTAGCACTTGTCCATCGCAAACTATTATCGGTTCTTCCTCGCTTTCCTTGCTGTAACTGATTGAGTGCATTGAGGTGCAGAAGCATTTGAGTTCGTTTTGTGTTATAAACCATAGGCTGTTTGGACAATACTCGCATAGAGTTTCTTTCTTGGGCAACTTCTCTTCGGATAGTTGATTGATTACCGAGCTCTTGTAAGACTCTCTGTCTATATTGTTTTGTATAAGCTCTCTCACTATTTACTCCTTTAATTCTATATTTTTTAGTATTTGTTGTTTTAGGGATTTGTTTCAAATCTTTTTCTCTGCCGATAACAGAAACATCCCAAATATGTTTTGTAAGTGTTTTGGTAACTTCTTGCCACTTATTGTTAATTTTTGCCTTTCTTTTTATCTCATATTCTTCTTGCCCTATTATTTTAAATCTTGCATACTCACCTCTTAAAACTTTATTTTCTTTCACAACTCTTTCTAAATCTTGTCCCCAAATTGTAGTTATTCCTTTTTTGGTTTTATAGCTTACATAATAACTTTTCTTTGCATTTTTATCGGTGCTAAACTGATAATTTGCCCCTCCAAAATCCATAACTTGATAATAGTGCATTTTTATTTGTGGAGCTTTATAAATTTGCTTTTCTCTATTTAATTTTGCAGAATACTCTTGATTTACTTCTACTTCTTTTTGCTTTTTGTTTGTAGCTTTTGCTTCAACACCCAATTCATTTAATGCTTTTGCAAATTCAGCTCTTAAATTAGCTAAATCAGCCTTTCTAGGATTAATTCTTTTTCCATTTTTATCCGCAACTTTTAAACAAATATGACAATGCGGATTATCCGTATCTCCGTGAAAAGCAACAACAAAAAGATTATTTGGATATATTCTTTTTAAAGTTGTTATTGTGGCTTGTTGCAATTTTTCTTTTGGAGTTGTAGAATGCTCTTTCATAGAAAAAACCATATTAATAGTATGTCTTTTTTCCTTAGCACCTTCTTTATATAATGGAATAGGAGATCCTTCATTTTTGAAAATTCTTTTAACTTCTAAAATCTCATCTTCTCCTACATATCTATCAAAATCATTTGTAATTAACTCTACGCTTCCCTTGCGAGAAATATAATCAAGATGTTTTGAAAGTGCTTGGGAATTTTTAGAACCTGAAGTAATTTTTACAACGACTTCAGTATTTTTTCTAAACATATTTTTACTAATAAGCTTACCTGTTTTTATATCTTTAGTGTATTTATCTCTATTTTTATTGATATAGTTTAGCGGTAGCTTTGAAGCATTTTCTATTTTAGTAAAAACTTTCCTAGCAATTATCTCATCGTCAAATATTTTAATCGGTCTTGACATATAAAAACCTAAATCCTTTGATTATTAATCTCTATAATCTTTCCAAGAGAATCAGAGAGAATGTCAATCTTTGCGTTTATAGTATCAATCGTATTTTTTAAATTGTCCTCATTTATTTTTACAGAATTTCCAGCTCTAAGAATTTTCAATAGTTGATATATATTTTTGCCAACTGCATTAATTTCAGTTCTTGTTTTTATAAATTCATCTAGTTCTAAATTAGTAAAATATTTGTTTTCATTTAAAGAATTTATCAATCTAAAACTTACCTCTTTCGAGACACTACTAAATCTATTTTGTGTAGCAATTTCTTTTAATAAATTAAATTCATCTTCGCTGATTTTTATTCTTATTTCTTTCATTTTTTTCTTTTCAAATGTATCACTATGATGATTAATAACAAGATTATTTTCTATATTATTAAAGCCATTATTTTCTTTATAATTCGCAATGATATAATTTATAATCTTCTTAATTGAAGCTTTTGTGTTGTTCTTAATTTCATTTAAATAAATCATATTTTTTTCATCAATACTTAATAAATATTTTTTCATTAAATTCCTTTAATTTTTTACTTTTAATGAGCCTCGCAGAGATATTTCGGCAAAGTAAGCTAAAAAAGTTATATAACTTTTTGGCGTCTTTGCCTATCCTGCAATTAATAATATTTTTGCTTGATTGGCATTTTACAATATTAAGCTTTATAACACATTAAGTTTATTTTGAGATAATGCAATTTTAAATTTTTACAAGGAGTTATTATGCTTTATGAAAGCAAGATGATAGAAGATTTAAAGCGTGAGTATGATGAGAAATTAAAGAAATTACGCCAAAAAGAAAAAGAAAAGAAAGAGCGTATATATAAAAAACTTTCATTGGCTCTCTTAAAAGATTTTGAAGAGAATGATAATTTTTTCAATGAATTTCATATGCTCATAGAAAAATTGAATTGCAAAAATACTAAAAATGCCCTAGAGGCTATAAGTAACTTATATAATTTTAATCAAAATATTGATACAATTAACGAAGCAAAAAAACAATAAACAAATCACATCTTTGGAGAGTAAAAATGGAAAAAGACTACAAAATAAAAGTCACAGACACAAGCAAACTTAGTGACCATTATAAAGAGGCGATACAAGAAGGCACTTATGATGGTGAAGATATTGATAAATTTTTCAACACAATCAAAACTTTTGACATTGCGGAAAGTTTATTAAAAAAAGATTTTTCAAATCAATCCATCAAATTTGAAATCATCACAGATAAAGAAAAAATTCCATTAGATATAAGACTTGGTGATAAAAATTTTCAACAAGGGATTGAGCATTTAATAAAAATGGGTGGCTCTGCTATCAATAAAGAAAAATTAAATGATACAATAAAAAAAGATCTCAATAAGCAACTAGAGCAATACAAACCTAAAACATATGATGAAATGCTAGATGGAACTTTTAAGGCTTTAAAAAATATGTCAGAAATAGCAAACAAAGATATAGCAGCAATGATACAAGAATTTGCAAACTCTTACTTAAAAACAAGAGGGAAATACGAACAAAAAAAAATAAATAACCTCGCAAAAGAGCCGTCATTTTTTAAGCAAAAAATGAACGAATTTTTCAAAAAAAAACTAAATAAAAAAGAATTTGAAAAAGAAAGAACAGCAAATAAAACTTTATCGATGAGCAAATAAAGGAAACATATGCCACAAAAAAGAATTTATTTGTATGTTCCTTTTAAAGATAAAGAAAAAGCAAGATTGTTGGGAGCTATGTGGGACGAAAAAGAAAAAAAATGGTTTGCTCCAAAAAGCTTGGATAAAAATATTTTTGCACAATGGCTTTATCCACACCAAAAAAAAGATTTTTCATTTGACGAAAATGAAGTGCTAACAACTTTCAAATTTGCTTTAGAAAAACAAGGCTTAATTATCAGTGGCTTACCCATTATGGATGGTAAAATTCATAGAGTGAAAACTACAACGGATAAGGGCAGAGAAATGAGTGGGGCTTATAGTGGGTTTTTAAATGAATATCCTGCGGGTTTTATTCAAAACTTTAAAACAGGAATTAAAGAAAATTGGAAAATGCCCTTAGAAAATGCGAAACAAAATATTATAAATTATCAAACTATTAATAAAAATTCTGCATCGCACATAAACAATAATATTAAGCAGGATATTTTGAAACTTCAGCAAAAAACTGCACTTAAAATTGAAAAAGAATACAGCGAAGCCCATTGGGCTTATTCTAATCATCCTTACCTAATCAAAAAAGGTTTTAGCGAAAATTTTTATTTAAAACAAGATAGTAAAGGCTCTCTTCTTATTCCCCTAAAAGACGAAAATGGAAAAATATGGTCTGTGCAAAGAATTTTTCCAAATGGCGATAAAATCATCGGTATCATCAAAACAAAAGAAGAAAAAGAACAAGGCATTGAATACTCCGCAAGAAAATCTGGGTGCTTTCACATCATAGGTGCAAAAAGCTTAGAATATTGTAAAGAATTTATCATAGCAGAAGGCTTTGCTACTGCTGCAACAATTTATAAAGCACTTGAAAAACCTGTTATAATGGGTGTAGATGCTGGCAATTTACTCAAAATAGTTGAAGCCTTAAAGGATAAATTTCAAAATATCCCTATCACTATAATCGCAGATAATGATAGAAAGAGAGAATTGCAGGGATTTTCTAATGTCGGCGTAGAAACAGCAAAAGAAATCCAACAAAAATTTTCAAACATTAAAATTATTATTCCAAAGATTAGCGACCAAGAAGCAGAGCAGGGAATGAGCGATTTTAATGATATTTTCCTAAAAAAAGGGCTTGAAGAAGTTAAAAAACAACTGCACTCTATTGATTTTCAAAACAAACTTAAAGATTTTAAAAACTCTGCGAAACAACATAATGAACAAGAGCTTATAAGATAGCTTTATATTTTTGTATAATATTAATAAATAATAATATATTTAAATATATTTTAATAAATAAAATTATATAATAACAAATATTTTAATACATCAAGGAGACACAATGAAAAATGTCATTAAACTAGGTTTGCTTAGTGCAGTTGTTGCCACTTTATTTTCTGCTTGTTCTTCAGAGCCAAAGAGTGTGCAATATTATGAAGATCCAAAAAATGCTAAAGAATTGGAAGCTAAAATCAAAGAATGCGATAAAAACGCTAATTCTGCAAAAACTAATACAGAATGTGCAAATGCTTACAAAGCACGATACTCAAAATCACTTCAGAAGCCGAGAGAAAGTGCTATGGAGTTTTTCAAAAATCAAAATGCAAATGATAAATAATGAAAGATCTTTTTCAAACTCTGGGTCTAAGTATAGAACAAATTATTAATGCCATTAGACAAACAGGAACAAGCGATAAGATTGCTGAACTTTAAGCCTTTAAAATAAAAAGGCTTAATGCTTCTCATCACTTTAAATACTGCCTTTTTCAAGCATCTTAACAATCATTAAAGCAGAACCAAAAAAGGCAATTAAAGCAAAAACCGCACAGAGTATCCCTAACATTACTCCAACTCCTCAATTTGTTTTAAAATTTTATATATTCTCTTGCTAAAAGCATACAACAAAATACAAGCAAAAATAACCCCTAAAACAATAAACAATGCTTGTATCCAATCAATGCGACTATAATTTAAAACACAAAAACCAAATATTCCAAATAAAGCGGTGAGAAAAGCCAACATTAATGCTTTTAAAACATCAATTTCTAATTTTATTCTCTCTTTTTTACTCATATGAGGATTATAGCATAAAAATATTTTACTCTCGCTTTTTGTATATAACTTTTCTTTTGGAGTATTTCAAAATTGCTGTATTTGCAATTTTTTATAAAAGTTCAAAAATTTTAATTTTTGATTTACCGAATTAATTATTATTAATAAATTTAAGTAATTTAATAAATTTAGAGACTATTCTATTTAAGTCAATTTATATTATATTTAAGTCAAAAACTATTCTATTTAAGTCAATTTATATTATATTTAAGTCAAAAACTATTCTATTTAAGTCAATTTTATTTGTAGATTTGCTTTTGGTGGAGCGAAAAATATTGACATAGATATAATAAACTATTCTATTTAAGTCAATTTTAGTAGATTTGAAGTATTTTTTACATAGATATAATAAATATTGACATAGATATAATATTTTAGTATAATTCGCAGTAAAAATTCGTTGATTTGTCAAAAACTATTCTATTTAAGTCAATAAATTGGAGAATATCAAATGTTATTGAATGTTATCATTGAAAAAGATCAAGATGGATATTTTGCACGCATTTTAGAGCTTGAAGGTTGTGTTTCACAAGGCAATACTTATGAAGAGGCTTTGTTTAATATAAAAGAAGCAGGGGAACTTTATTTAGAAAGCCTTAAAAGTGAAGAAAAAAGAACTATTGAAAATAAAATAACCTCAATTGTTCCTGTGGTTTTAGCCAATGCCTGAATTGCCAAGAATGACTGCAAAAGAAGCAGAAAGGCTTTTATTGCAAAATGGTTTTTTGATTGATAGGCAAAAAGGTAGCCATAGAATCTATAAAAAAGATTCTTATAGAATGGTTATTCCTCATCATAGTGGAGAGATTTTACATCCTAAAATCATAAAGCAACTTTTTGAAATTATTGAAATGAGCAAGGAATAAAAATGCCAAAACGCAATACTATTGATACCATCACACTTGGGATTTTTAGCGATGAAAATGTTTCTGTGATTTGTGAAGATACCATTAAATTAGAAAAAGGCTCTGTCGCTGTGCTAAGTGGCAATAGTGAAGTGGGTAAATCTTTCTTAGCTTTAAAAATTTGTGCTAATGCTATCAATGATGGCTTAAAACCTTTTTTTTGGAGTATAGAAGACAAAAATCAAGCAATTTTAGAACGCATTAAAAATATAGAAAATTTTTATCCTTTTAATACTGCGGAACTTGAATTTTCTAATGAACTTCCAAAAATTGATAAAGAACCTATAAGTAGCTTAAAAGAAGAGCTTAATGAATTAGCAGATTGCGATTTAATCGTCATTGATACCTTTAGTGCATTTTTTTCAATTTTAGGTTTTAAAGACCAAAATAATCAAAATGATGTGCAAAGTTTTTTTAATGTTTTAACAGATGTGGCTAAATCAAATAAACAAGCTATTTTACTACTTCATCACTTGGATAAAAAAGGTGAAAGTCTTATGGGTAGCTCTGTCATTATTAATGCTCCTAGACTTGTTTATAAGCTTTCATTTCAAAAAGGAGAGGATAAAAGTTCTACCACCTATCGTTTGCTTGAAGTTTTAAAAGACAATAATAATATCAATGCTGGAGAATTTCAAAAAACAATTAAAGTCTTGCAAAATAATAGCATTGATGAGCCTTTAATCAAAGATGTGAAAGTGGAAAATATTGACAATCATACCTTAGAGATTATCAATAAAAAAGATATTTCTGCTGTTAATGTTAATGATTTAGCAGAGGGTTATGTAACAATGAATGAGAATAGAGGAGTCTTTTATCTAAGCTCACGCAAACTTACTGATACTAATTTTTATAAAGCTTTTAAAGAAAATGATAATAAAGTATCGTTTGAAATGATTGGTTCAAATGGTTCATCTTATGCGATTACCCTTAAAAACTCTTTGCTTACACAAACACATAGAAATATTTTAGACGCTTTGTTTTTGTATATTAAGAAAAATGTAGATACCAGTGTTATAAGAAAGTATCAAGAGCAATTTTGGGATATGGAAGTAAGATTAGAACCTTATAAATTTTTAAAACAATATCTCAATAAAGCTCCTAGCAATTATTCGTGGTTGAAACAAAAATTTACGGAAATTTCTCGCTTTGCGTATGATTTATCTTTTACTCAAAATATTGAAGTTAAAGACAAGCAGACAACTACTCAAAGAGATAAGGGAATTTTGATGTTTGATTCTGTGGAGCGTATCACAAAAGAAAATGGCGTAATTGTGTCTGTATTTGTGCTAACAGTTCGCAGAGAATATATCAAAAGACTTGAAACAGAATCAACACTCTCTTATGATGATGATTTATCAAAAATTCTTATTGATTTAAATTCTTTAGTGGCTCAAGATTTAATAAGATTTTTAACAAGTTTTCCTGATAAAAAAATCCTTAGTTATAGTGAGTTTTGCGAAATTAAGGCTTATAAATTCTATAAAGAAAACTCCATAATTTCAAAACAAAAGAAAGAAATTATTAAGCTAAAGAATAAGCTTATAGAATTTGGTATTAATATCTATGGTAAAGGTGTGGAATTCGCCGATTATGATGACGAATTCTTTTATCGTAAATATAAAAATGAAAATGATTTATTTTTCATCTACAAAAGCAATAATAGGGTAAAAAGATATATCAAGCGTAATGACCCTATGAATCAATTAAACACCAAAAATAACAAATTCCTTTTGCAGAAGTCTTTGTTTGATTAACATTAAGTCTTAAAATCATATAATTCCAAGTAGAATTAAATTATTATAAAAAAATGTTCGTTAAATTAAAACTATATCAAATAAAACTTAATTTATGATAAACTCTTTGTTATTAGTTTTCTTGATTTGCAAAAATTGTAAAATGTTACATAGCTACCTTTTTTGCCTATATACTTCCAAATAGATTTTAAAGATAATTCTTTATCTATGAGTTCTTTAATTGTTTCCAAATGCTCATCATACATACTAGAATAAGAGCCAACAGGACGCCCTAAAATCTTTCCATTTGCTCTAGCTTTTTCAAGTCCAGCCTTTGTTCTTTGTGAGATAAAATCTTTTTCTACTTCTGCCATATAGGTATAAAAACTCAGCAATAATTTTGAGTGGGCACTATTAAAACTGCTAAGTTCAGGTTGTTTTAAAAAGACAAATTGAACTCCTTGTTCTGATAACTCTAAAATCAAATTCATAGTTTCAAACATACTCCTACCAAGTCTCGAAATTTCATAAACAATTAATATATCGCCCTTGTTAACTTTAGATTTCAATTCATTAATTCTTCTTTTATGCGGACTTTTAGTGGAGCTTTGCTGCACTTCTACAAATTCATCTATATTCAATTTTTCATTAAAAGCATATTGTAAAATTTGATATTTTTGTGTTTCTATATCCTGTTTATTAGTGCTTACCCTAATGTATGCTAAAACCATATTTCTCCTACTACAAAATTCGTTGATTTAATTAAATGGTATAAATACACTTAATTATAACACAATGTATGTATTAAATTATACTTTTTATAGATATAAAAAATAAGAATTTAACGAACATTTTTTTATAACAAGGAGAAAAAAATGAAAAAATCACTCGCTTTGGTTCTTATAAGTTCCACATTTTTATTTGGAGCTGGTGGGATAGATAAAGTTAATACTTTTTTGCAGAATTTAAGCACAGCTTTCTATGCTATTGGCGTATTTATACTTACTATTGCAATTATGTGGGGTGGTTCTAAAATAATGTTTCAAGGACAAACACTTAGAGAGGTTGCTCCTATTTTTATCGGTGGTATTCTTTTTGGTTCGGCTTCGGCACTTGCTGGTTATTTTATTTCATAACTTGCAACAGGATTAAAAATGCAGAAAAATCCACTTTTCAAAGGCTTAACTCGTCCTCCTATGATTTTTGGTGTTCCTATGACACCTCTTGTTATAGCAATGGGAGGCATTTTATTGCTTGCGTTTTATAGTCAAAATATCTTTTTAATTGCTTTTGCAATTCCTGTATTTTTCATTATGAAAGCAATGACAAAAAGAGATGATTTTATTTTCCGATTGATGTTTTTAAAGATGAGATTTTTCTCTAATCCCGCTTCTAAGAATTACTATAAGGTTAAAACATATAGCACAAATTCTTATAGACAAATGCCAAAAAACTCAAATTTCCCAAAAATATCAGTTTTTGGACTGAACGCAGAACCTAGTTTTGAAAAGCTTATTCCCTTTTCATCTTTAATTAGTGATTCTGTGGTGATTACAAAAGATTATTTTTTGATGACAACTTGGGAAGTTGGTGGAATTAGTTTTGAAGCTGAGGAAGATGATGAATTGGATATGAAAAATGATCTTTTAAATATGTTATTTAAATCTTTCGCAAATGAGCCTGTAAGTTTTTATTTTCATAATTGTAGATATTCTATTGAAGATAAATTGACTTCAAAATTTAACAATGCTTTTTTAGAAGAGATTGATAAAAAATATTATGAATCTTTCAAACAGGGAACGCTTAGAAAAAATTCTTTATATCTAACTCTAATCTTTAATCCCTTAAAGATAAAAATTGAAAAAACAACATTTCTAAAAAGCTCTTTTGAAAGCAAAAGAAAGGCAATTAGCTTATTTTTAATTAAATTTAGCGAATTTACCGATAGATTGGAGGCAAATATCAAAGATTTTAATCCAAAACGATTAAAAACATATTTAAAAGATGATAAAACTTACTCAAAACAATTAGAGTTTTACAACTATCTACTCGGTGGAAAAATTAATCCTGTAAGAGTCTTAAAAGCTCCTATACATCAATATTTAAATGGCAATTTACAAAACATACAATTTGGACACGAAACTATTCAAATTAATAGCAATGATGGTGTAAAAAGATTTGCTAGATGTATTGAAATTAAAGATTATACAAATGAAACTTTTTCAGGTATTTTAGATATTTTGATGTATTTAGATATTGAATATATCATCACTCAAAGCTTTTCACCTATTCCTAGAATAGACGCAAAATCCGCAATATCTAGACAAAAAAAGCAGCTCATAGCAACTGAAGATGATGGATTTTCGCAAGTAGAGCAAATTGATGAAGCTTTAGATCAGCTCACAAATGGGGAGATTTCTTTTGGAAAATACCATTTTTCAATTCTTGTTTATGGAGATAGCTTAAAGGAATGTAAAGATAATGCAAATCAAGTCATTACAAAGATGAATGAATTAGGATTTGCAGTAACACTAGCAAACATTGCCCTAAGTGCAACTTTCTTTTCGCAACTACCATCAAATTTTGCCATACGCCCAAGAATTAATCTTATTTCATCGCTTAATTATTCCTCATTAATAGCTTTACATAATTTTTCTATGGGGAAAAGAGATAAAAATTGCTGGGGTGATGCTGTAAGCATACTCAAAACTCCTAATAAACAACCTTATTATTTTAACTTTCATCAAAACTCTGGAGTTAATAAAAATGATTTTGGAGAGCTATTTTTAGCAAATACCTTAATATTAGGTCAAAGTGGCGGTGGTAAAACCGTGTTTATGAATTTTATCGTCAATCAAATGCTTAAATATGCAAATAAAGACACTTTCCCTGATGATATACCGCAAGAAAACAGAAAATTTACAGCCATTTACTTGGATAAAGACAAAGGGGCTTTAGGCAATATTTTATGTGCAGGTGGCAGATATATTAGCATTGAAAATGGTAAGCCCACAGGATTTAATCCTTTTATGGTTGAAAGCACACAAGAAAATATAAGACAACTCCAAACCCTAATGAAGCTTTTAGTTACTAGAAATAATGAAATCCTTACAACTAGAGAAGAGGAAATGCTTAATAATGCAGTCAATTCTCTTATGAAAGGCTTTGAAAGGGAGGAGAGAAAATATCCTATCTCTTTGCTACTTGAAAATTTAACAGAAAATGTAGATGATGACAATTCTCTAAAATCAAGATTAGCACTTTTTAAAAAAGGCAAACAATTTGGCTGGGTATTTGATAATGAATTTGACAATTTAGACTTCCCTGATGAAATTAATCTATTTGGCATTGATGGCACAGAATTTTTAGATGATAAAGATGTATCAGGGATACTTAGCTATTACATTCTTTGGCGTGTGATGAGTTTAGCAGATGGTAGAAGACTTTGTATTGATATAGATGAGGCTTGGAAGTGGCTTGAAAATGACATCGTGCAAGAAGAAGTTAAAAATAAATTTAAAACCATTAGAAAACAAAATGGCTTTCTAAGATTAGCAACGCAAAGCGTGGAAGACTTTTTAAAACTTAAAAACGCAACAACACTTATAGAACAATCTGCAACAATGGTATTTTTACCTAATCCAAAAGCTAAAGAAGAAGAATATGTAAAAGGCATAGGCTTAAGTTATGATGAGTATATGATTATTAAAGGGTTTAAACCCTCAAAAAGACAATTTTTAATCAAAAGACAAGATGAAAAAGTTATTTGCACTTTGGATTTAAGCTCTTTAGGCAATGAGAATTTAAAAATTCTCTCCACAGGAACAGCTCATATAGACACCATAGAAAAAATATTTGCACAAAATCATAAAAGCCTTGATGAGAAAGTGGCAGAGCTTAAAGAATTTTATAGGAATTCATAGGGGTTATAAATGAGAGATAAAAAACTAAGACAAGAGATTTTAGCCTTAGAAAATGAAGTCAAAGAGCTTGAAAAAACTCTTGGTGCGATTAAGCAAAGATTACTTAATCTTAAAGACCTCGCTTGGGATAAACAAAGCAAAAAAGAAAGCTCTAGTATGTATAAGGTATTAAAAGAGGATAAAACGCACACTATGGTTAAAAGTGAGCTAGGGGATATTAAGGTTGATAAAGACTTTATGGAAAAGGAAATAAGAAAGCATCTTGATAATCCAAATTTAAGAGGTATGGTAACAACTAAAGAAATGCTTTCTTTTCCTAAGGTGGCTAAAGGTGTGGAGACAGATAGGGAAACAAGGGGCTATACTTGGAAAGTTAAAGCAAATGATGGAAATATTTTAGTCTATGGAAGTAGAAAATACGAATTTGACAATGAAAAAATTCATAGATTGGCAACAACGCATAGTCAAACCGAGCGTAATGAAAGAAAGGCGGAAGAGGATAGGCGTGGTCATCCCTATCATCCCGTATTTAACGACCTCAATTTTCGCAAATCCGCCAACGAAAAAATTATACCACAAAATCAAATAAAAGAAAATGAAAGAGAGATAGAAAAGACAGAGAGGGGTGAGCGAGGTCAGCCTCACCGACAGATTCACGACCTCAATTTTCACAACTCTGCTAACGCAATTATACCACAGCAAGACAAATCCGCAAAGGATTTTAAATCAAAACTTAAAGAATTTAATACCAAAAACACAAATCAAACTCAAATCAATATAAAGGAGTTGAAACGATGAATGTGGTTATTAATAAACAAGAAGTGCAATTTAGCACTCAAGATAATCAAACTTTTTGCACAAGTTTAGATGTAGCTAGGGTTTTTGGAAAGCAACATAAACATATACTAGTAAGCATTGAACGCATTTTAAGCGATTTACGAGAAATAGGGGCTTCCAACGAAATGCTCAATTTTCGGCAGGTCGTAAGAACCTCGCAAACAACGAACCCTAAAAATGGAAAGATAGTTAATAGAAAAATGCCTATGTATAATCTAACCAGAGATGGTTTTTCACTTTTAGCAATGGGCTTTACAGGAAAAACTGCACTACAATGGAAAATCGCTTTTTTAAATGCCTTTAATGAAATGGAAAGACTTCTAAAAAAAGAACTTCTAAATCCTAATAAATACATTATAGATTTAATGGCACTTGTGCAACCAAATTTGCCTCAAAGTGATTACAAAATTAGTGTAATTATAACAGATAAACCTCACTCTAAAGAAGCTAAAAATATTTTTTCTTTGGATTATCTTGTTGATAATCGCACACCAAAAGACCCAAAGAATTCGCAATGAGTGATAAAGAATTAGAAATTTTTGAGCTTTGTGAAAGATTAGTAGATCTTTTAGGAGATAAAGAAGCTGTTGCGGATTTACAAATTTTACTAGACAGACACCCTGAAATGTTTCAAAACAAAGAGCAGGTTGCCAACTTAATCAAAAAAGTTATCAATGACCCTGAAATCATTATCAATAATCCAACTCCAAAAAGTGAAAAAGACTACATTGCAGGGAAAAAACTAAACGAAAAGAAAATGGGTGAAGTAGGGATTCGAAAAGATGAAAATATCAGCAAGATTTTTCACGCTAACGAAAAAAGATTGAAAAATTTAGAATTAATGGCAAAGAAAGATGTAGTAGCCGATGGTAGGAACGCCCACACCTCCTACACTCAAGCCCAAAGTCTTGACGGGCGACTGGTTCAAAAGAACATTTCATCGACTGCTAATGAAATTATACCACAGCAAGACAAATCCGCAAAGGATTTTAAATCAAAACTTAAAGAATTTAATACCAAAAACAAAACTCAAACTCAAATCAATATAAAGGAGTTGAAACGATGAAAATATATTACTCAAATAAAAAGGAGCTAAACAATGAATAATGTCAATTTAATCGGCTATTTGGGCAAAGATTTTGAAGTAGGTAATACAAGTGGAGGAAAACTTTATGCAAAAAATTCTCTTGCTATCACTAAGCGTTGGAAAAATGAAAAAGGCAATGATGAAAGTAGCACGACTTGGATACCTATTGTCTTATTTGGCAAGAGTGCAGAAAGTGCTTCTATGTATATCAAAAAAGGCTCTCAATTTGCGTGTAGTGGAGAATTATCATCTAGTCAATACACCGATGAACAAGGAAATGTTAAAACAACACTAAGCGTTATCGTGTCTAAATTCTATTGGTTAGGCAAAAAAGATAGAGAAACTCCACAAGAAATACAAAATCCACCAAAAGAACCAAGCGTTGAATACGAACACCAAGCCGTTAATGTGGAATCTGAAGAAATTCCATTTTAAACATAAAAAAAGGAGTTATATCTATGGAAAATTTAAGCGTTGAAGAGTTGGCAGACAAAATGGGAGCTTTAAATTATGAAAAGCTAATCAAAGCTTTGTTTTTATTTGAAAAAAACTCTTCAATGGAAAAACTCACCGCAAATCAAAAGCGAATTGTTTTAGATGAAGCGTATCAATTTTATATGGATAATAAATATATATCTTCTTTTTTACAAGAGGATATTAATCAAATTTTAGAAGATTCCATTGATAAAGAGCTTTCAAAAAAACAAGAAAAAACACTAGAAAGGTAATAAAATGAAAAAAACATTAAATACAAGCAAAACAACAGGGATTAAAAAATCCCTCATCGCTCTTACTTCCTTATTAATTTTGCCTAACTTAGCATTTAGTGCAGGTATTCCTGTGGTAGATACGACCGCAAATCAACAAATGGCTACACAAAATGCTAAACAAGTTGCAGAGTGGGCTAAAGAAGCCACAAGATGGACTGAAACCGTATCGCACTATCAAAAACAAATCCAAGCCTATAAAGACGAACTTTTATCAAAAACAGGCATTAGAGATTCTGTGGCTTTTGTGAAAGATATAAAACAAATCTATTCAGATTTTGCGGAAGCTGGAGAAAACATTCAATCCTTTTACAATGATGTTCTAAGAGACCCACAAGAATTTTTAAGCGATAAAGGCAATGAAATTTTTGGCAAATATACAAGTTTTGATAGATGTAATTTTGACTATATGAGTCAAAGTGAAAAAAATATCTGCAAAATGGATTTAATCACCTATGCTGCTCAAGTAGAAACCTACAATCAAGCCTCAAAGCAAATGGATACCATTAGTCAAACGCTTAAAAAATTGCAAGAGCGATTAGTCAATTCAAAGGACATTAAAGAAAGCACTGATGTGGGCAATGCTATTCAACTAGAGGTTGCAAAAATACAAATGGTAAAAAATCAAGTTGATTTAGCTAATGCAAGCTATGAAAATCAAAGAAATATCAAAAAAGATTTAGCAATGCAGGAATACTCAAAATCACTTCAGAAGCCGAGAGAAAGTGCTATGGAGTTTTTCAAAAATCAAAATGCAAATGATAAATA